>NZ_JBSFPX010000142.1:0-20255 GCF_053588415.1 Mycobacterium sp. NPDC003449 | reverse complement strand
GCGCCGAGCACACCGACCTGACCGACCAGAAGGGCTTCGGCGGGCATTTCCACAACGACGACTCGATCGCGGCGATCCGCGACATCCCCGGTGTGGTGATCGCATCACCGGCCCGCCCCGATGATGCCGCGGCCATGCTGCACACCTGCGCGGCGGCCGCCAAAACCGCTGGGGCGGTGTGTGTCTACCTCGAACCGATCGCGCTGTACCACACCAAGGACCTGTACTCCGACGGTGACGGCCAGTGGCTGGCGTCCTACCCGGCGCAGCCGGTTCGGATCGGTGCGGCCCGCACCTACGGGGACGGCGCCGACCTGACCATCCTCACGTTCGGCAACGGGCTGTGGATGAGCCTGCGGGTGGCCCGGCGCCTGCAGCAGCGCGGTATCGCCGCCCGGGTGGTCGACCTGCGCTGGCTGGCCCCACTGCCGGTCGGGGACATGCTGCGCGAGGCCGGAGCCACCGGACGGGTGCTCATCGTCGACGAGACCCGCCAGACCGGCGGGGTCGGCGAGGGAGTGCTGGCCGAGCTGCTGTCGCACGGGTATGCCGGTCGGGTGGACCGGGTGGCCAGTGCCGACAGCTTCATCCCGCTCGGCGACGCGGCGCTGCAGGTGCTGCTGTCCGAGGAGACCATCGAGGCGGCGGCGGTGAAACTCGCGGGCCGGATATAGCGCCGCCGGCCTCTCGATGAGCCGCCTCAGTCGGTGAAGAGGTGCGAGGCGTGGGTGACGGCGGCACCCGCACGCATCGCGGCCGCCACAACCGCGACCTCGGACAGCTGGGAATCGTCTGCACCGGCCTTGCGTGCGGCATCGACGTGCAGCTCAAGGCAGTACGGGCACTGGGTGGTCAGCGCGACGCCCACCGCGATCAGTTGCTTGTCGCGTTCGGAGAGCGCCCCGGCCGCGAACGCCTGCTTGTCGAATGCCCAGAACGCCTTCATGGCGTCGGGCGCATGCTGGTCCAGCTTCTTCAGACGGCGCAGATTCTTCATGTCGTACATGGATGACCTCCTGGCTTTTTGCATGCATGCCGCATACATTGTTAGACGTTACCCCAAGCGAGCAGAGATGAACACATGATCAGTTCAATTGATCGGTCGGCGAATCTTGTTGGCGCACTGTCGCTGTCTGTCGTCGACCGGTTGCAGCGCGCGGTGTTCGACGGAACCGACCTCGGCGGTGAGAGGGTCGCGGCACTCGTGGCCATCGGTCATGCACCCGGCATGACCATGGGTCAGGTCGGCAAAGTGCTGGCCCGGTCCCAACCGGGGGCGGTGCGCATCGTCGACCGCCTCGAGGCCGCCGGACTCGTCGAGCGCACACCCGCGGCAGGCGACCGCCGACAGGTGACATTGACCCTCACGTCCAAGGGTGCGGCCGAGCGTGCGGCGGTGCTCGAAAGGCGGCAGAACGCGCTGCTGGAGATTGTGAAACTGATTGATCCACAGGACCTCAAGACATTCGAGCGGGTTATGACGACCGTGCTGTCCGCCCTGCCCGACGATGCCATCTCCGCCCTGACCATCTGTCGCTACTGTGATGAACAGCGATGCCCGGCCTGTCCGATGCAGTCATTCGGACTGCCCGCACCCGGTCGAGCACAACCGGTGCACCCCTGAGCTTCAGGTAGGCCGGCGGGGTGCGGAAGGGTTGGATCCGAACCGGGTCTTGATAGCGTGACCGGATGTCGCATCCCGCATCGGACCCCACCCGTCCCCTGGCCGGGGTGCGGATCATCGAGATCTCCAGTTTCGTCGCGGTGCCGCTGGCCGGAATGACGCTGGCCCAGCTGGGCGCCGAGGTGGTCCGGATCGACCCGATCGGTGGCGCGGCCGATTACCGCCGCTGGCCGGTCACCGACGACGGTGAGAGCATCTACTGGGCCGGGCTGAACAAGGGCAAACGGTCGCTGGCCGCCGATATGCGGTCACCGGAAGGTCAGCGTCTGGTTTCCCGCCTGATCGGCGAAGCCGGGGTGCTGATCACGAATGTGGCGGGACGGCAATGGCATTCCTATGAGACGTTGACGGCGCTGCGGCCGGATCTGATCCACGTCGAGGTGTCCGGGCGTGCCGACGGCGGCACCGGGGTGGACTACACGGTCAACGCCGGCCTCGGCTTCCCCCTGGTCACCGGACCGCCCCAACTGTCGACCCCGGTCAACCATGTGCTGCCGGCCTGGGATGTCAGCTGCGGGCTTTACGTGGCGTTGGCGGTGAGCGCCGCTCTGCGGCATCGCGACGCCACCGGTGCGGGCGCGCAGATCAGCATCCCGCTGGAGAATGTCGCACTCGCGACCGCGGGCAACCTCGGGTTCCTCACCGAGGTGATGGTGAACGGGACGTCGCGGGAACGGCTGGGCAACACCCTCTACGGCACCTACGGGCAGAATTTCACCAGCGCCGACGGCGTCGGTTTCATGCTCGTCGCGCTCACCGGCAGGCATTTCCGCGATCTCACCGAGGTCACCGGAACCACCAAAGCCGTTGCCGCCCTTGCCGAGGCGCTCGGAGCCGATTTCACCGATGAGGGGCAGCGCTACACCCACCGCGACGCGCTGACCGGTCTGTTCACCCTGTGGTTCAGCGAGCACACCGCCGAGGAGGTCGCCGCCGCACTGTCGGGAACCTCGGTGCTGTGGGAGCGCTACCGCAGCTTCGCCGAGGTCGCCACCGATGCCCGGGTCACCGACAACCCGCTGTTCACCCGGCTGGACCAGCCGCGGATCGGGCCGTATCTGGCCCCCGGTCTTCCGATGTCGATCGGCGGTGCGTACCCGCCCGCCGCCGCGGCGCCCGCGCTTGGCGACGACACCGCGGCGGTGCTGGCCGAGCATCTCGGGCTCGGCGCCGACGAGATCGCCGGACTGACCCAGTCGGGCACCGTCGCAACCGGTTCCGACCGGCCGTGAGCCGGCTGGCGCGGCTGCTGGAGCTGCAGCCGGACACCGGGGGCGACGTCTGGGCCGGGCCGGCGGGCGGACCGGAAGGCAAGCGGGCCTTCGGCGGCCTGCTGGCCGCGCAGAGCCTGGCCGCGGCCTGGCGCACCGTCGGCGCCGACCGGTCACCGACCAACATGCACCTGCAGTTCCTGCGCGGCGGTGATGCGGGGGAGTCGGTCGCCTACCGCGTGCACCGGGTCTACGACGGGCGCACCGCGTCGGCCCGGCGGGTCGAGGGGGATGAGAACGGCCGGATGCTGACGACGGCGGCGGTGTCGTTCGCGACCGCCCTCGCCGGACCGGAACACGGTGTGCGCACCCTGCCGCAGGACCCGGAGTCGTTGCCACGCACCGGCCCGCCCGGTCCGGCCCCGGCGGTACCGCTCGACGAACTCGACATCCGCATCGCCGACGACGGGTCGGGTGACGAGTTCGTCCGGCGGTTCTGGTGGCGGGTCACCGCTTCGCTGCCCGAGGATCCGTCGCTGCACACGCTGATCGCGGTGTATGTGACCGACCTGTACGGGATCGATCCGGCCCTCGCGGTGCATGGGCACAGCATGCGTTCGCGCAGCCACCGCAGCGGCACCACCGACTCGTCGATCTGGTTTCACCGTCAGGTGCGCGCCGGTGAGTGGAACCTGCTGGAGTGCAGATCTCCGGCCGCCGCGCGCGGCCGCGGCGTCATCACCTCGAGCCTGATCCGCGCCGACGGAACCGTCGCCGCGACCCTCGTGCAGGAGGGCCTCCTGGCCGACCGCGAGCCACCTTCCCCCGCGAGCAGACACAAACCTGCCCAATTTCACTGAAAACAGGGCAGTTTTACGTCTGGTCGGCGGGAGCCGAGGCCTTTCTCCGGCTCAGCCTGCCGCGGATCAGGTCACCCAGGATGGCCAGGACCGCGATACCCAGGAAGGTGAGGGTCAGCGGCTTTGCGAGCATGTCGAACACGCTGCCGTGGTCGAGCAGATACGCCTGCCGGAAGCTGCGTTCGAGCATGATGCCCAGCACCAGTCCGATCACCAGCAGCGCCGGCGACAGTCGGGCGGCACGCATCAGATAGCCGACCACGCCGAAGACGAGCGTCAACAGCGCGTCGAACACCGAATTGTTGAGTGCGAACCCCGATATCAACGCCAGCACCATGATGGCCGGGAACAACAGCTGCTTGGGGATGTCGAGAATCTTCGCGAACGCCGGGATCAACGGGACGTTGACGACGAGCGCGAGGATCGAGCTGACGAACATGGAAGCGATCACGACCCAGGCGATGTCGCCGTGCTCACTGAAGAAGCTGGGGCCGGGGTCGAGTCCGTACATGGTGAGGTAGGCCAGCAGGACCGCCGTGGTACCCGATCCTGGAATACCGAGCGTGAACATCGGCACCAGAGCGCCACCGATAGCGGAGTTGTTCGCGGCTTCGGGCGACGCGACACCCTCCATCACCCCGGTGCCGAACTTCTCCGGGTGCTTCGACACCTTCTTCTCCAAGGAATAGGAGAAGAAGGATGCCATCGTGGTGCCCGAACCCGGCAGCACGCCTGCGACGAATCCGATCAGCGATCCTCGAAGCGTCGCCCAACGTAGTGCCCAGACCTCCTTCCACCGCGGTCGCAGCCCGCCGTTCACCGTCACCAGTTCATCGCCACCGGATTTGGAATGGGTGAGATTCCAATAGATTTCGCCAAGGCCGAACAGTCCGACGATCGGGATGATCGGATCGATGCCGTTGAGCAATTCGGAGATTCCGAAGGTGAATCGGGGTACGCCCGCCTGGGTGTCGGTGCCCATGGTGGCGATCAGCAGACCCAGCAGGATGGCGATCCCGCCACGCAGGAACGACTCGCCGACCAGGGTGCTGCTCAGGATCAGGGCCATGACCACCACGGCGAAGTACGCGCTGGGGCCGAATGCCAGTCCGAACTCGGAAAGCGGGCCCGCCAGGAAGACCAGGCCGATCACGGAGATGATCGAGCCGACGAACGACGAGATCGCCGATATGGTCAGGGCGGTGCCGGCTTTGCCCGCACGGGCCAGCGGATAGCCGTCCATGGTCGTCATCAGCGCCCCGGCGTCGCCAGGCATGTTGAGCAGGATCGCGGTGATCCGGCCGCCGAACTCGGACCCGATGTAGAGCGCGATCATGAGGATGAGCGCGGTGGCGGGCTCCAAAATCATGGCGACCGGCAGCAGCAGCGCGATCGCCGTCGACGGACCGATACCGGGCAGCAGACCGACCACGGTGCCGAGCAGGACCCCGGCCGCGGCCAGCAGGATCAACTGCGGACTTGAGGCGAAATCGGCGAAACCGCTGAACAACTGATCGAGCGCGTTCATCGCGGTGCTCCTGGGCTCGGCGGGGTGAGTTGACGTCGCGTCGGCATCACAGCGAGAAGATCCCCCGCGGCAGCAGGACCCCGAGCAGGTCGGCGAACAGCACATAGATGACGATCCCGTACAGGCAGCCGAAGGCGATCGGGATCAGCGCGCGCCGGCCCCCGTATCGGTGCCATCCGCCGATCATCGCCACCTCTACCGCGACGAAAATGGCGGTGGCGAGGATGAACCCGAGCGGGATCAGCAGTTCCAGATAGACCACGGTGACCACCACGTTCAGCCCGAGACCGATGAGCTGGTTGAGCGTGCCGCGGCGGTCGGTGGCGGTCACCGTGGTGGCCGGTCGCGAACCGATGACGATGCGCCACAACGCCTTCGCCGCGAGCACCACGGTCGCGAGGATCAGCAGCGCCAGGATCAGCAGGGGGTAGGCCCGTGGCCCGATGTCGGCCTGGTTCGGTGAGGTCTGGGGCAGGCCGAACGCCTCGACCGCGTAGACCACGGCGAGCAGGCACAGCACCGCGCTGAGGATCAGGTCGGCGCGGGCGTGCCGGCGCTCGGTCATCGCGGCCTCGGCGGCTTCGTCGGCGCGCTGATCAAGAAGCAAGGCCCACCTCCGTGAGCAGCGTGCGATACTCGCCGGCCTGCTGGTCCACCCGCTTGGTGAACTCATCGCTGGGCAGGTAATCGCTGGTGAGGTGGGCGTTTTCCATCTGCTCGCGCCACTCGTCGGTCTCGGTCGCCTTCTTGATGGTCTCCTCCCACCACGTCACGGCCTCGTCGGGCATGTTCGCCGGGCCGAAGATGCCGCGCCAGTGGTCGACCGTGAAATCGAACCCGAGGTCTCGCCACGTCGGCACCCCTTCGGCCGCACCGGATTGTCCGGTGGGGGCCGAGGTGGACAGCAGCCGGATCTTGCCCGCCTCGGCGAGCGCCGCGGCCTCGGACAGCCCGGTCGAGACCACCTCGACGTGCTTACCGAGCAACTCGGTGTTCAGATCGCCACCGGATTGGAACGACACGATGTTCAGCTTCGTCAGGTCGCGGACACCGGACGCCTTGGCCGCCTTGAGGATGTTGATCTGATCATCGGACGGGACCGTGCCGACGCCGAAGCTCACTGATGCCGGGTCCGCGACGATCTTGTCGAGCACCTCTTTGGCGGAGGTGAACGGTGAGTCGGCGCGCACGGCCCAGACCAGGTAGTCGTTGGTCAGCTGGGCGAGCGCGGTGAACTTGTTCGCCGCCATATCCGTGGTGCCGAGAATCGGGTTGAGGAAAACCCGATTGGACTCGGCGACCACCGAGGTGCCGTCGTTGGGTCGGCTCAGCACCTCGGCGCGGGCCGGGTTTCCCCCTCCGCCGCTGTTGTTCTCGATCGTCATGCGCTGGTCGACGCCCGCGTCCTTCATCGCCGCTTCCAGTTGGCGTGCGGCTTGATCCAGCCCGCCACCGGGGTCGCCGGCGGCGATGATGGTCAGCGGGCGGCTCGGAAAGCCACCCCCGTCCTCGGCGTTTCTGGAGTCGAGGTGGCAGGCAGTGACGGTGAGGGCAGCGGCGATCGCGACGGCGGTCCCGAGCATCCTCGCCGGGGATCGGCGTCGACCCCGGGTCGTCGATGACTTCATGCGTTTCCTTCCGTCGTTCTTTGGCTGCTGGGAGATTGGCGTGACGCTCCACTGTGAGGGGCCGAGACGAGTTCGAGGATTCGGGCCACGGGTGCCGACGTGGCTCGTGGGTCGCCGAGCGCGAGAACCGAGCGCTCCAGGTCGGCGATCTGCTGCGGGTCGAGGACTGCGGCCGCGAGCTGGCGGTACTTGTCGGCCACGGACTCCGCGGGCAGTGGGTGATGGGAGCTTCCGCGGGCGTGCCGAACCTCCTCGGTGTGCACGTGCCCGTCGCGGGTGGTCACGGTCAGGCGCACGTGGTGCCGACCGTCGATGCCCTCGCGATCGATGTCGGGGTCGGGTTCCACGCTCACCCGCGCGGCCAGGTCGACCACGCGCGGGTCGTCGATGCGGTCCGCGGCGAACTGGTCGACGAACAGTTCCCGGTCCACGGCGAGCACCGCCAGCGTGTAGCCGAGATTCATCTGCGCCGACGTCACGCTGTCCGGTGTGTACGGCCAGCCCACATGGTGGACCGTGAGGGTCGAGGCGGCGACCCGGATCGCGGCGATGTCATCGGGTTTGAGGTCGGGCGCCCGGTCGAGGATGGCCCGCAGCGCGTCCACCGAGGTGTGGTTGGACCCGCAGCAGGGATAGGCCTTCACCGAATACCGCAGCGTCTCGAAGCGGGTGCCCAGACCTTCGGTGATCGGGGCGAGATCCTCGGCGCCGATACCGGCGTAGGCATGGGCGAACCCGCCGTAGGGCTGTTCGATCACCTCGTCGATGCCGGTGAAGTCGCGCGCGGCGAGCAGTGCCGCGAGGACGCCCGCCTGGGCCGACCGGCCCGGGTGCATGCGTTTGACCATGGCGCCGTACTGCGCCGCCATCAGGAAGCCGCCGGAGGACGCCGCGATGCCGAATGCGTGCCCGATGCGGTCCTCGCCGAGCCTGAGCAGCCGAGCGGCCGTCGCTGCGGCACCGAACAATCCGGTGTTGGGGCTGGGGTGAAAGCCGCGGCCCAACTGGGCCCGCCCGGTGGCCAATCCGATCCGGGCGCCGACTTCGAACCCCGCCACGCACGCCAGTGCCACTTCCTCGGCGGTCGGAATATCAGCCTCGGCGCCGTCGTGTCGGGCCGCCCGCAGCCCGGCCACCGCCAGCGCGGCGGGTACCACCTGAGCCGCTCCGTGGATCACCGCGGCGGCATGCAGATCGTCGAATTCGAAGCTGTGCATGAACATCCCGTTCGCCAGCGGAGCCTGGGTCGCGGGAACCCGCACCCCGGTTCCCCACACGGCGGCCTCGGCGACACCGCCCTGTTCGGTCACCAGATCGCCGACGACGCGGCCCCACGGGGTGGTCGATCCGAACAGTCCCGCGCCGAGCCCGTCGAGGATCAGGCGGGCGGTGTGGGCGTAGACGTCGTCGGGCACCGCGGTGACGGTGAGGCCGGCGACCCAGGCGGCGAGTTCCCCGGTCGGGTGCCGCACCGTGGAGTCGCGGGCGGGATCGGCCTTCGAGTCGGCTTTCGAATCGGCTTGGGAATCGCCCGTCGTCGGATTGTCCTTCACCCAGTTCCTCGCCTTCCGTGTGCCTGTGGGCCCGGTCTCGATGGGGAGACCCTGTGACCCGAGCCACTCTGTATGCACAGTACTGTATGCTGTCGACAGAATTCAACGGACTGGGAGGCGCGGATGGGGGAGACCATCACCGAGAAGATCTTCGGTGCCCACACTGGGCATTCGGTCCGGGCCGGCGACATCGTGATCAGCCCCGTCGACTTCGTGTTCTCCCATGACGGCAACCGGCCGCAGCCGCTGGAGACTTTCGCCGACCTCGGCGGGGACCGGGTGTTCGACGCGTCGCGGGTGGTCATGTTCCTCGATCACGCGCCGCAGGTGCACACCCCCGCCGTGGCCGCCATGCATCAACAGATGCGCGCGTTCGCCGCCGATCAGGGCGTCACTCTCTACGAGATCGGCCGCGGCATATCCCACCAGGTGTTGCCGGAGAGCGGGCATGCGGTGCCGGGTCGGGTGATCGTCGGCTCCGACTCGCACACCTGCACCGCGGGCGCCTTCAACCTGCTGGCCACCGGTGTCGGGTCCACCGACCTGGCCACCGCGATGATGCTCGGCAAGCTCTGGTTCAAGGTGCCCGAGACGATCCGGATCGTCTGCGACGGCGGCCTGGCGCGGGGGGTGTTCGCCAAGGACCTCGTGCTGGAGCTGCTGCGTCGGCTGCGCGCCGACGGCGCAGCCTACCGTGCACTCGAATTCGTCGGTCCCGCCATCGAATCCCTCGGCGTGCACGCCCGGATGACCATCACCAACATGGGTGTCGAGTTGGGCGCGAAGTTCGCGATCATGCCCGCCGACGCGACCCTTCGCCGCCATCTGGCAGCGGTGGGTGTCGACGACTACCCGGTCACCGAATCCGACTCCGACGCCGAATTCCTGGACACCCACACCATCGACGCGGCCGCGCTGGAGCCGCTGGTCGCCGCGCCGCCCAACCCGGACAACGTGCGGCCGGTCACCGAGCTGGCCGGCCGGCCGATCCAGCATGCGACGATCGGCACCAGCACCAACGGTCAACTGGATGACCTTCGGGCGGCTGTCGAGGTACTCGGCGACCGCCGGATCGCGCATGGGGTGCGCCTTTTCGTGGCGCCGGCATCCCGGCGGGCCTACCTGCAGGCCCTGCAGGAAGGTCTGATCGCCCGGCTCGTCGAGGCCGGTGCCGTCATCGGCACGTCGGGCTGCAGCGGATGCACCGGGGCCTCGGGCTTCGGCATACCCGGTGACGGCACCACCATGATCACCAGCGCGCCGCGAAACTTCGTCGGGCGCACCGGAAACCGCACCGCCGACATCTTCCTGGCGTCGCCGGCCACCGTGATGGCCTCGGCGATCGAGGGCGCCATCGCCGACCCTCGCCCCTACCTGTCACCCACTCCATCGGAGATCGGAGTGGCGTCGTGATCCGGGGTCATGCCCAATGTTTCGGCAGCGATATCAACACCGACTACATCATCGCCGCCCAGCACAAGGCGGCGTCGCTGGATGTGGCGGAGATGGCGCGGCACACCTTCGAGGACATCGACCTCGGGTTCGCCGACCGGGTGCGCCCCGGCGACGTGGTGGTGGCCGGGGCGAACTTCGGCTGCGGTTCCTCGCGCGAGACGGCGCCACGGGTGCTGCTCGCCGTCGGGATATCGGCGGTCATCGCACCGTCATTCGGCCGCATCTTCTTTCGCAACGCCATCAACGTCGGGCTGCCGGTGCTGGAGTGCGACACCGCAGGCATCGACCGGGACGACATCGTCGAGATCGACCTGGGGAGCGGACATATCTCGGTCCCGCGGCGCGGGTTGCACCGGCGCGCCAGGCCACTGCCCGATGTCATGCGCGCCCTGCTCGACGCGGGAGGCCTCGCGAACTACCTACGCCTACACGGCGATCTGGTGCTACCGCAGCAACAAACTAAGGAAGCGAGAACATGAACCACCCCCATGAGAAGCGCCGTCAACTGCGGGAAATGCTGCGGGCCGACCGACCCGTGATCGCGCCGGGGGTGTACGACGGGTTGACCGCCCGGCTGGTGCAGCAGGGCGGCTTCGACGCGGCGATCGTGACCGGCGCAGGCGTGTCGGCCAGCGTGCTCGGGGCCCCCGATGTCGGATTGCTGACGATGTCGGAGGTGCTGACGCAGACTCGCAACATCGCCGGCGCCGTCGATATCCCCGTCATCGGCGACTGCGATACCGGATACGGCAATCCGCTCAACGTCGGCCGCACCATCGTCGAATTCGAGAACAGCGGTGTCGCAGGACTTTTCATCGAGGACCAGGTGTCGCCCAAACGCTGCGGCCACTTCGCGGGTAAACAGATCATCCCGGCCGAGGAGATGGTGCAGAAGGTTCGCGCCGCGGTGGACGCCCGCACCGATCCCGATCTGGTGCTGATCGCCCGCACCGACGCCCGTGCTACCGACGGGATCGAGGAGGCCGTGCGGCGCGGTCGCCGATATGCCGAGGCCGGGGTGGACATGGTCTTCGTGGAGGCCCCGCACACCTATGAGGAACTCGAGTTCGTCGGTGCCGAGTTGGGTCCGCTCGGGGTGCCGCTCATGGTCAATCTCGTGGAGGGCGGCAAGACCCCGCTGGTCAGCGTCGGCGACCTGGCCAAGCTCGGGTTCAGTTTCATCAGCTTCTCCGGTTCGCTGCAGAAGACCGCCATCAAGGCGATGCAGGAAATGCTGGCGGCGCTTCTGCGTGACGGCGAAGTGACGGAGTTCTACCCTTCAAGGATGATCAGTCTCGAGGAACGCAGCGAGATCCTGGGCTTGCCGTACTACTTCGAGCTCGAACGGCGATATGCGAGCGCCCGTGACTGACCGGATCCAGCAAACGGTCCCGTACTCCGTGCAGGCGGCCGACATCATCCGGTCCCGCATCCTGGGCGGCGAATACGCGCCTGGTCAGCGGCTGGGCGAGGTCGAGCTGTCGGCCTCGCTCGGGATCAGCCGCAGCCCACTGCGGGAGGCGCTGCGAGTGCTGGCCAACGAGGGCCTGGTCAAGATCGTCAGCGGGCGCGGAGTGTCGGTCGCCGACTTCACCCAACGCGAGGTCCGCGAGCTCCTCGAGATCCGGGGCGCGCTCGATGTGCTCGCGGTCCGGCTGGCGGCCGAGCGGGCCGGCACCGAACAGGTCGCCCTGCTGCGGGAAAACCTCGAGGGCCTGACCACCGCGTTGCGCACGCACGGCACGCAGACGCTCGAGTGGCCCTCGGATTTCCACCTCTGCATCTACCAGGTCGCCGACAACCTGCGACTGAGCGAGCACGGCCTGTCGGTGCACACCCAGCTTCGGTTGGTCCGCTTCCGCTCGGGGGCGGCGGAGAATCGGATGGAGCAGGCCCATCAGGAGCACCTTGCGCTGCTGGCCGCGATTGCCGATCACGATCCGGATCTGGCCGCGCGGCGGATGGGGGAGCATCTCGACAACAGTGCCGCGCACATCCTCCAACAGTTGCGCGACCCGAGCGCGAGCCGTACCGGCTGACGCCGGTTGTCGGGTGAGGTCACCGTCCTTGTCGCGGTATCTGCGCGCGCTCGGCGTGTTGTTCCTGGTGCAGCTGAGCGTGAGTGCGGTACGTCCGACGGTGTCCTACCGCGCGCTCGACCTCGGCGCCGATGCGGTCCAACTCGGGTTCATCGCAGCGGGTTTCGCGATCCTGTCACTGGTCGTCGCGATTCCGGTCGGCAGGCTGATCGATCGCAGAGGCGAAATGCCGTTTATCGTGGCAGGCCTCGTCCTGGTGGGTGCGGTCGCCTTCGCCCTTGTCCTGGTCGATGCGGTCTGGGCGTTGGTGGTGACGCAATCGGTGCTCGGACTCGGGCATGTGCTGACCACCCTCGGTATGCAGGCCTTCATCGCCAACTCCGGTGCGCGGCAGCGTGACAGCCGCTTCGGCGCGTTCACCGTCGTGGTGTCACTCGGCCAGTTCGTCGGGCCGGCCGCGGCCGGTTTCCTCGGCCAGCACGCCCATATCGGCGGCGGCGCCCTTCCGCCCGCGGTGGCGTTGGCCGGCAGCAGTGTCTTCCTGGCCGCCGGGGTCACCGCGCTCGCCGGGTGCGCGCTGGTGGTCGGTGACCGGCGCCGCGGTGCGGACCCGGGTCACGACGCGGCGCGCGGTGCCCCCGCATCGGGATCCCTGCTGCACGGCATCGGGCGGGTGCTCACCCAGCCCAATGCCCCGCACGCGATGCTGGCCAGCGTCGCCGTCCTCACCTCGACCGACCTTCTCGTGGCGTATCTGCCCGCCTACGGTCAGGCGAACGGGTTGTCGGCCGCCACCGTCGGCCTGCTGCTGTCCGCCCGCGCCGGAGCCTCGATCGTGTCGAGACTGTTCATGTTGCCGCTGACCCGGGTCTTCGGCCGCGGCCGGCTGCTGGTTCTGAGCACGGCCGTCCCGGCGCTGGCCATCGCGCCGATCCCGCTGCTGCATTCCCTGCCCGCCGTCTTCGCCCTCATGGTGATCGCCGGTTTCGGCCTCGGCCTGGGCCAGCCGCTCAGCCTGATCTGGATCGCCGAAACCGCGCCGACCGATATGCGAGGGACCGCGGTGGGGGTTCGGCTCAGCGGTAACCGGCTCGGACAGGTGGTCATCCCGGCGATCGTCGGCGGCATCGCGGGTTCGGCCGGTGTCAGCACGGTCTTCGTGGCGATGGCGGTCATGCTCGCGGGCAGCTCGGTGCTGACCGCGAACGGAAACTTCCCGCCGCCGGACTGATTTTCTCCCGCGACTTTCCCGCGCGAGCAGACGTAAACCTGCCCAATTTCACTGGAAATTAGGCAGGTTTGCGTCTGCTCGGCGGGTCGGCCGCCTGGAATCAGTTCTGGTGGCGTTGACGGTAAGTGGTCGGGGACTGACCGTGCACCTTGGTGAACTGACGCGAGAAGTACAGCGGATCGGAATACCCGGTGTGGCGGGCCACTGCGGCCACGGTCGAAGTCGTGGTGTCGAGGAGTTCGCGGGCCCGCGACATCCTGAGCTGGAGCTGGAACTCCAGCGGGCCCACTCCGGTCCGCTGCCGAAACACCGCGTTGAGATGTGATGTGCTCAACCCGACCATCGCCGCGAGCGAGGCGACATCGGTGCGGCGGGGGCTGGTCAGCCGCAGGTGTTCGAGCACTTGATCCATGGGATCGGTCTCGCTTGTCGAGCGTCGCCGGCCGGTCGTGGCGATCACCGTGAGCGCGTGCCATGCGGCTCCGGAGGCACCGACCAGGCTTGCCGATGTGCTGCCGTCGGCCAGCATGTCGATGGCTCGGGAGATCAGGCTGGCGATCGGCGCCGGATCGGCGACATGGACCACCGGACCCACCGCCGAGGATCCGGCCACCGCGACGAGTTCGTCGCTGTCATGGCCGTCGACGTGCAGCCACCACAGTGTCCACGGATCCGAGTCCGCAGCGCCGTAGGTGTGTGAGCGCGCTTTGGGTAGCACCACCACATCACCTGCGGCAACATCGAACCGACCCTGGTCCGTACGGCACCAACCTGCGCCCGCGGTGCAGACCATGACCACGTGCTCGCTCGCGCCATGGGGCCGGGACCGCCCGTGCCGGGTCGCGCGAGGGAAGAATCCGGCGTCGGTCACCAGGAGCCGCCGGGTGATCGGTACTCGCAACGCGTCATCGACCACGGGCCGAGGAACGCAGAGCATGCGCTGGCCGGCGAATCCATCGGCAATCCAGGTCGCCATCGATTCGTCCATATTGCTCATAGCTATGACTATGCTCCAGTGCACAAACGCGCGCTAACGTTCGACTCGTGTTCATCGGAGAATCACTGCGCCGGCCGGGAGCGGTGGTTGAGCGCACGGTCCGGTGCACGGCGGCGGTGATGGTCGCAATCCTGGCCCTGGCCGGATGCTCCCGAATCGGCGAGAACGGGCGAATCGCGGTGGTGTACCTCAACGCCGAAGGCTTCTACGCCGGCGTCAAGCTCGGGGTGCAGCGCGCCTTCGACCGGACCGGCGACGCACCGCAGTTGATCGAAACCAACGCGCAATCGGACCCGTCGCAGGAGAGCGCCTTCATCGACACCGTCAGCTCGGTGCGGGTGAACGCGCTGATCCTGTCGCCCACCTCGGCCGAAGCGTCGGTCCCGGCGGTCCGGCTTGCCCACGACAGTGGAATCCCGGTGGTCTGCTACAACACGTGTCTCAACGATGCGGACGCCGAGAAGTATGTCGATTCCTGGATTCTGGGTTCACCCAGGGAGTTCGGCCGGATCGGCGGCCAACAGATGGGCAACTTCTTCCGCGGGAAGGGTGTCGTGACGCCGAAGGTCGCAGTGATCAACTGCGAGCAGTTCGAGGTGTGCATCCAGCGTCGCACGGGGTTCGAGGAGGGGTTGCGTGCCGTCGTACCCGGTGCACAGATCGTCGCGAACCAGCAGGGTCTGCTCGTCGACGAGGCCGTCCAGGCGGCCGAGCGCATCATCACCGCGCACCCGGATCTCGATGCTTTCTACGGCGAGGCCGGGTCGATGACGGTGGGTGCCGTGCGGGCCGTCGAGGCCCGCGGGCTCGTGGGCCGCGTGGTCGTCTTCGGCGGCGACATGTCCACGCAGATCGCCGAGATGCTGCAGAGCCACTCGATCCTCAAGAGCATAGCCGATATCTCCGGCATCACGGTGGGCACCATGGCCGCCGAGTCGGCGCTGCAGATCCTCGACGGACACCACCCCGAACAACTCATCGTCGACGCGCCCGTGGATGCCTACCGAAGTCCCGCGGACGCCACCCGGTGGTTGCAGCAGCATGCCGACGGAATTCCCTGAGCCACTGAAATCCTTCGGGCGCAACGATGTTCAATTCTAATGATGGAAAGGCCCTGATGTCAGCCACCCGCTCCCCGGCAGCGGCACCTCTGCTGCGTGTCGACGGAGTCTCCAAGAGCTACGTCGGCGTCGCCGCACTGGTCGATGCCGGCCTGGAGGTTTCCGCCGGTGAAGTCCGCGCCCTGCTCGGCCGCAACGGTGCGGGCAAGTCCACGCTGATCCGGATCCTGTCCGGTGCCGAACAGGCCGACGCAGGTGTGGTTGAAGTCGACGGCCGGCCGCTGGGTGACGGCGGGGTGCGCCGCGCAGTCGAATTGGGGGTGCAGACGGTGCACCAGGAACTCAGCCTGGTGCCGGATATGACCGTCGCAGAGAATCTTTTCGTCGGCGCCTGGCCGCGCAAGGGCGCCAAGATCGACTACGCCGCCATGCGCCGTGAAGCGGTCACCGTGACCGACCGCCTCGGCCTGGCCATCGAACCGGACGCCGTCGTCGGATCGTTGTCGCTGGCCGCCCAGCAGCTCGTCGAGATCTGCCGGGCGGTGCGCCGCGACCCGCGGGTGCTGATCCTCGACGAACCGACAAGTGCGTTGGCCGCGGCAGAGGTCACGATCGTCCTCGATGCGGTCTCCCGGATCGCCGAAAGCGGCGTCGCCGTGATCTATGTGAGCCACCGTCTCGACGAGATCCGCCGGATCGCCGCCCGCGCCACGATCCTGCGTGACGGGCGGGTCATCGACACTGTCGACGTCGATTCGACGAGTACCGAGTCGATGGTGGCCCTCATGGTCGGCCCGGATTACCAAGCCCGGCAACGGCCCCCGCTGCGTGACATCGACCGGACTCGGCCCCCGATGCTGTCGGTGCGGAAGCTCGCCGTACCACCCAAGGTCGCGGATGTGTCGTTCGACCTCTACCCGGGCGAGATCCTGGGCATCGCCGGCTTGATGGGATCGGGACGAAGCGAAGTGCTGCGCGCCATCGCCGGATTCGATGCCGTCGAGGACGGTGAGGTGACCCTCGACGGTCGACGGATGCCCCCGGGCGCACCCGCGGTGATGAAACGCCACGGCGTAGGGCTGACACCGGAGGACCGCAAGCGTGAGGCGATCGTGCCGCTGCTGGGCGTCGACGAGAACATGGTGCTCTCCGATTATTCGCGGGTGCGCGACGGTGCTCGGATCTCCGCGAGCCGGGTTCGGTCCGCCGGGCAAGCACTCATCGACCGGCTCGGCATCGAGACCGCCGCGCCGTCAACCGCAATCGTCAACCTGTCCGGCGGTAACCAGCAGAAAGCCGTGATCGGCCGTTGGTTACACGCCGATGTGTCGGTCCTGCTGCTCGATGAGCCGACGCGAGGTGTGGACGTCGCCGCCAAGAACGGGATCTACGACCTGGTGCGCGCGCTCGCCGACGCGGGCAAAGCGGTCGTCTTCGTCTCGGGGGAGCTCGAAGAGCTTCCGCTGGTGTGCGATCGCGTCATAACGCTGCGAGCCGGCACCGTGACCGCCGAATTCACCGGCGCCGACGTCACCGTCGACGCCATCCTGTCCGCCGCGATGGCGGCCTGAAATCCGAGGAGACCAATCGTGAGCGCATTGCAGGCCGGTCCCCGCCCGGACGGTGCGCCGCCGGCCACCAGCCCGCGGTCCTACCGCCTCAACGAGATCGGGCTCCTGGTCGCGATCGTCGTGCTGTACGTGGCCCTGACCGCGTCGGCGGCCGGCTTCCTCACGGCCGGTAACCAATTGGGCATCCTCCGGGATGCGGCCACCATCGGCATCGCCGCCTGGGGCGTCACCCTGGTCATCGTGGCCGGGGATATCGACATCAGCATCGGCCCGGCTGTGGCGTTCTCCTCGGTCCTGGTGGCCAAGGGCAGCGCCGAATGGGGCCTTGGCATGGTGGGCGCGATAGTGATGACCCTTGTCCTCGGAACGCTGTGGGGAGCGCTGGCCGGCTATCTGCGTGCCCAGTTCAACGTCCCGTCGTTCATCACCACCCTCGGTCTGTGGAGCATCCTCGGCGGCCTGGCGCTGTACATGACCGACGCGCTGCCCGTGGTTCTCCCGAGCAGCGGTCTCATGGACGTGCTTGGCGGAGATGTGCTCGGGGTCCCGACCTCGGCGGTCATCATGCTCGTGCTGTTCGGCGTATTCGCCTACGTCGCCAAGTTCACCGCATACGGTCGTTCCGTGTACGCCATCGGCGGCAACGCCGCCGCAGCGATGCTGGCCGGGATCAACCTCAAGCGCACGCGGGTGCTGCTGTTCGCGACGACCGGCCTGCTCTCGGCGGTCACCGGAGTGCTCGTCGCGGCGCGACTGGGTTCGGGCAATGGCGGCGCGGCGGGCGGCCTCGAATTCGATGTGATCGCCGCGGTCGTCATCGGCGGCACGCTGCTCGCCGGTGGCCGGGGCAGCATGCTCGGTACCCTGCTGGGCGTCGTGTTCATCACCGTGATCGCCAACGGGCTGGTCCTGCTGGGCATCGACTCGTTTCTTCAGGAGGTGGTGCGCGGTGTCATCATCGTCGGCGCGGTACTGGTGAATGTGCTGATCAGTCGCCGTCAGAATGCCAATCGCGCCACATGACCACCGGCGGACTCGCTGAACATCAAGGTGCGGAAAGGATTCCACATGAATGCCGTCGCGGTGATACCTGAGACGATGCGGGGTGCCTACCTGCCCGGTGACTCCAGCGCCGTGCTCCGGCAGTACGATGTGCCGTCGCCGGGACCTGGCCAGGTGCTGCTCCAGATGGGGGCATCGGGTATCTGTGGCAGCGACATCGGGTACATCTACCGTGGTTACAAGGGATACCGAGGAGTCGACGGACCCGCCTATCAGGGTGTGGTGGCCGGTCACGAACCGGCAGGCACGATCGTCGCGGCCGGGGATGGCGTGTCGCGGTTCACGGTCGGTGACCGCGTCTTGCTGTATCACATCGTCGGCTGCGGACTGTGCGGCAACTGCAGGCGCGGGTACTACATCAGCTGTACCGGCGGTCGCGCGGCCTATGGCTGGCAGCGCAACGGCGGTCACGCGCCGTATCTTCTGGCCGAGGAACGCACCTGTATCCCGCTACCCGATGCGTTGTCTTTCATCGATGGTGCGCTGATCGCATGTGGATTCGGCACCGCCTATGAGGGTCTGCGGCGGGCTCGGCTCAGCGGTGACCACGACCTGCTGGTGGTCGGACTGGGCCCCGTCGGCCTTGCCGCGGGAATGATCGGCCGCGGCATGGGTGCCGGCAAGATCATCGGCGTCGAACCCGCCGCTGCTCGGCGTGATTGGGCCGAAACTCTTGGGGTCTTCGATGCGACGATCCCGGCAGGCCCCGCGGCGGTGGATGCGGTGCGCGAGCTCACCGGCGGGGTCGGCGCCGGTGTCACCATCGACTGTTCCGGCAGTCTGCCGGGCCGTTCGCTGGCACTTGAGGGTGCAGCGGAATGGGGGAACATCTCCTTGGTGGGGGAGGGCGGCGATCTGCACACCGAGGTATCGGATACGTTGTTGCACAAGCAGTTGACCATCCACACCTCGTGGGTCACGTCGCTGACCGCGATGAGCGAGCTGGCGACGAATCTGGTGCGTTGGGGTATGCGGCCGGAATCGGCTGTCAGCGATGTCTTTCCGCTCTCGCGAGCAGCAGAGGCCTACGAACTCGCCGCGGGTACCAGCAGGGGCAAGGTGTGCCTGGTACCCGACGAGGCCGCAGCATGAGCGGTGCCGCCCTGCGTACCTGGGTGACTCACGGCCATCACGATGTGCACTGGATCAGCGCGGACGCCCTCACCTTGGGTGTTGTGCCCGCCCTCGGTGGCAGGTTGCTCAGCTTGAGCGTGTACGGGCACGAATTATTGTGGCGTAACCCCGCTTTGCTCACCGTTGATTTGCAGCCGGTGGCCGGCCACCATCCGGAACCGGTCAGTGGAACCCTCGCGGACTGGCGCAATTACGGTGGTGACAAAACCTGGCCTGCGCCGCAGGGATGGTCGTCGCCGCAGGAGTGGGCCGGACCGCCCGATCCGGTCCTCGATTCGGGCCCGTATGCGGCCGAGGTCCACCAGACGCCTGGCGCGGTGGAACTCGTCCTCACCAGCGAACCTGACCCCCGCACCGGCCTGCAACTGCGCCGTACGTTTGCCGTCGCCGGCGAGCAGGGGTTTCACCTGCTGCTGTCGGCGTCGAACGTCACCGACCGCGACGTCACCTGGGCGCTGTGGAACGTGACGCAATTACCCGGCGGAGGAGCCGTGGAAGTCGCTGTCGGCGAACGGTTCACCGAACCCGTCGAGTTGGTGATCGGGACGGCTGCCCCCAGGTGGGAACGGACCGGCCCGGATACGGTGACGGTCGGCCCGCAGGACGTCGTGGGCAAACTCGGCTTCCCGTACGCAGCGGGTCGCTTGGGTTACCAGCGGGACGGCTACACCGTCACATGGGAATTCGCGGTGGACGACACCGCCGCGTACCCCGACGGAGGGTCACGCGCCGAGGTGTGGATGGAATGCCGGCAACCGGTGCCGTTGGCGGAACTCGGCGGCCTTGACCCGCCTGACCGGATCGTGGAATGCGAAGTGCTCTCTCCGTCATACACACTCGCACCGGGGGAGACCATGAACCTTCGCGTCGATGTCGGTGTCCACCTCGATGCATGTGGGGGATCGCAATGACCACCGCAGAGGCGGCGAGCCGTCCGGTGGCCGTGATCACGGGCGCGGCGGGCGGGATCGGGGCGGCGACCGCTCGGCGCCTGCACGCGGACGGGTTCGCGGTGGCCCTGTTGGATATCGCCCCGGAGGTCGATGTAGTGGCCCGCGAGCTGTGCCGGGACGGCACCACCGCCATCGGGATTCGCTGTGACGTCGCCGACCCCCGGGCATGGAAGATCGCCGCGACTGCCACCAGGGCGCTGGGCCGGGTCAAAGTCCTTGTCTCGAACGCGATGACGGTCGAGCTGTTGCCGCTGCACGAGATGTCGTCGTCGAGCTGGCACCGCCAGC
>NZ_JBSFPX010000141.1:0-20261 GCF_053588415.1 Mycobacterium sp. NPDC003449 | reverse complement strand
GCCCCAGTCGCAGGCTAACCCAACCCCAGGCCGGGCCACCCACCACTGACCGAGATCCACCCGCACCGACCCCCACGCAATTTCGCAACAACCCGTTTTCCCTGAAAACGGGATGTTTTGCGTCTGCTCGGCCGCTTCGGTGCCGCGCCGACAGTGGGCAGATAGTGTGGGCGACCATGGTGGTGAGCCTGACGCAGCTCGAGGTGCTGGTCGCTGTCGTCGAGTCCGGTGGCTTTTCCGGGGCGGCCAAGCAGCTCTTCATGAGTCAGCCCTCGGTGTCCAACCACATCCGCAACCTCGAGAGCTCGCTGGGCGTGCAGCTCGTTCAGCGCAGCACCCAGGGTGCCAGGACCACCCCGGCCGGCGATATCGCGGTCGATCATGCGCGCGAGGTATTCCAGCTGCTGACCAGCCTGGAGCGCCAGGTGGCAGGGTTGCAGGGACTTGAAGCGGGCCGGTTGGTGGTGGCGGGGACGACCACACTGGGCACCTACCTGCTGCCCCGGTTGGTGGCCGAATTCGCCGAACAGGCACCGAAAGTCGAGTGTCAGATCCGGGTGGGCAACGAGGACACCGTGGAGAACTGGGTGCTTCGCGGCGAGGTGGCGCTGGGTTTGTGCGCCGAAACCCCGCGCGAGGAGCAACTGCTCGCCCATCCGCTCTTCGAAGAGGAGATGGTGCTGGTGGCGGCCGCGGGCACCTCGCTGGCCCGCCAGTCCCTGCGGGCCGAAGACCTTGCCAGTCAACGCTTTCTCATGCGTGAGATGGGGTCGGCGACCCGGCGTCAGCAGGAGGCCGCGCTGCGGTTGTGGGGGCTGGACACCGCCGAGCAGTGGGATCTGTGGGGCCCGGACACCCTCAAGGAAGCGGTGCACGCCGGCCTCGGGCTCGCGCTGTTGTCCGATCACTCGACCGCCCGCGAGCGATCCTCGGGTGTACTCGTCGCGCTCTCGGTCGAACCACCGCCACCCAGCCGGACCGTCTACCTGCTCCGTCGGGCCGACCGGGTGCTGACACCCCCCGAGCAGGCGTTCGTGAGGCTCGTCGACGGTATTTCCGCCTGGCCTAGCTGATTCCTGCTCCCCACGGTTATGGCTCCCATAGCCAGATCGGGGGTTCTGTGTGGCGCCGATCACGTGCACTGTTACGGGCGATCTCATTCTCGCGAGAACGCAACAGGAGCGCCCCAGTGGATTCCCAGTCATTCAGCGTCAACGACCGGACGTACACCATGCCGTCCGCGCCGGTGGTGGTGATCTGCATCGACGGCAGTGAACCCGACTATCACCAGGAGGCCGTCAAGGCCGGCCGGATGCCGTGGCTGAGCCGGGTGCTCGACGGTGACGGCAGTTGCTGGCCGGCGCATTGTGCGCTGCCCGCGCTGACCAACCCCAACAACGTGTCCATCGCCACCGGGCATCCCCCGGACGTGCACGGCATCAGCGGCAACTACATCTTCGACACCACCACCGGCACAGAAGTGCTGATGAACGACACGCGCTTCCTGCGCGCGCCCACCGTCTTCGCCGCCGCCAACGAAGCCGGCCTCGACGTCGTGGTGGTCACCGCCAAGGACAAGCTGCGCAGGTTGCTGGGTGCGGGGCTGGTCGAGGCGGGCCCCGGCCTAGACGGCGGTACCGACTTCATCGCTCCCAGGCGCACGGGTATCTGCTTCTCGGCGGAAAAAGCCGATCAGGCCACCATGGCCGACCACGGCATCGACGATGTCCTCGACCTGACCGGCAGGCCCCTGCCCGAGGTCTACTCGGCGGACCTGTCCGAGTTCGTACTGGCCGCGGGGCTGGCGATCGCCAAGTCGCGCCCGGTCGACCTGATGTACCTGTCGCTGACCGATTACATCCAGCACAAGCACGCCCCGGGCACCCGGACGGCCAACGCGTTCTACGCGATGATCGACTCCTACGCCGCGCAATTGGACGCGCTGGGCGCGATCGTCGTGCTCACCGCCGATCACGGCATGAGCGCCAAGTCCGATCAGGCCGGCAGGCCCAAGGTCGTCTACGTCGAGGACGCGTGCGAGAGCGCGGGCGTCGACGGTGCCAGGGTCATCCTGCCGATCACCGACCCGTACACCGTGCACCACGGGGCGCTTGGATCGTTTGCCAGCGTGCATCTTCCGGCAGGGGCCGACCGAGAGTCGTTGATGGCGAAGTTACGGACTATCGACGGTGTTCAGGCGGTTCACGACCGCGAGGAAGCTGCCCGCCGCTACCGCCTGCCGGCCGACCGGATCGGGGACGTCGTGTTGCTCGCCGATGCGGATACCGCATTGGGGCGCTACGCCGAATGGCACGACCTCAGTGGTCTCGATGCTCCGCTTCGCTCCCACGGTGCACTCGGCGAACTGCAGATTCCGTTCGTCATCAACCGTCGTCTGCCACGCCCCGAAGCGCTCGACGTGCCCTACGGCCAGCCGGCGTACATCCACAACTACGACGCATTCTGGGTGGCTACCACCCTCGTTTCCCAGCACCAGACCCAAGCCGCGTCTGCGGTGTAGCCGACCAGATTGGTGGAAGTAGATGTCCAACACGTTTGAAAAGCACACGGGGGCCTTGGATCCGGCGGCAGTGTCAGAGGCGCGGTTCTCGCGGTTGAAGTGGCGCATGCTGCTTGCGGCGATGTTCTGCTACCTGTTCTTCTACACCGGACGCCAGACGTTCGGGTTCGCCATTCCCGGTATCGAAGAGGATCTCGGACTGAGCAAAACCACCCTGGGCGCCATCAGCGGCACCATGCTGTGGTGCTACGCGGCGGGCCAGATGATCAACGGCAATCTGGCCGACAAGTTCGGTGGCCGCCGCCTGATGGCGCTGGGCGCCGTGCTCTCGACGATCCTGAACTGGTGCACCAGCTTCTCGGTGGGCACGAAGTCGCTGGCCGTGTTCTGGGGAGCGAACGGTTTCACCCAGGCCATGGGTTGGCCGTCCGGCGGGCGGGTCATCTCCAACTGGTGGGGACCCCACGAACGCGGTAAGAGCTTCGGCTTCTACACCTTCGCGGCCGGGATGGCATCGGTGCTGGCGTTCATCAGCTCCACCATCGTGGTGGACACGCTCCAGCTGGACTGGCAGTGGATCTTCCGAATCCCCGTGCTGCTCATGCTTATCGGTGGCATTTCCTTCTATCTGATCGCTCGGGAGAATCCGAAGCAGGCGGGGATCACGCCGCCGGCGTCCTACACCCGCGACGAAGAGCATGTGGAACAGTCTGTGGCAGAAGCGGACTCGGGACGCTCCCTGGAGCGGTACAAGGCCGTGCTGAGCAACCCGAAGATCTGGTCCACCGGCATTGCGATCGGCTTCCAGAACGCCGCCCGCTACGGCCTGCTGATCTGGGTGCCGGTGTATTTCCTGGGCCGGGACTGGGAGAAGGGCGGCGGCTCGATCAGCCCGGTGTGGATCTCGGTGGCACTGCCGATCGGTATGGCGGTCGGTGCGCTCGTCAACGGGCAACTGTCCGACCGGATCTTCGGGTCCCGACGTGACCGTCCGATCATCCTGTTCATGCTGCTAGGCGCGGTCTTCGCGATCACGATGTACCTGGCTCATCTGGGCACGGCCGCAGGTATCGTCGTGCTGTTCCTGACCGGCTTCTTCGTCTACGGCCCGCAATCCTCCTTCTGGGCGCTCTGCCCGGACATCGCCGGAAAGCAGATGGCGGGAACGGCGACCGGTGTGGTGAACTTCTTCTCGTACCTGTTTGCCGGGGCCGCCGAGCCGATGGTCGGACACATCATGGACGACACCGGCAACACCTCGCTGATCTTCCCGATCGTCGCGTGCTCGTGTGTGGCCAGCGCCCTGGTCGCACTCACCATCCGCCGCTGATCCCGAACCATCTGGAGTAACAATGCAAACCACCGTGAACAGTGCCTGCGGCGATCGCGTCACCGCCCCGGAGAACCAAGCCACCGCGGCGGTGTGGTCCGGCGTCGACGAGGGGTTCTCGCTGCGGCCGCAACCCATGCCGAACCTGCTGGCCGGTGAGGTGCTCACCACCGTCGAGTTGGCCACCATCTGCGGTAGCGATCTGCACACCATCAACGGCGATCGGCCCACGCCCCTTCCGACCGTCCTCGGGCACGAAGCCGTTGGCACCGTCGCCGCCACCGGTGGACCCGTGCGGGGCCACGACGGCGAACTGCTCACGCCGGGTGACCGGATCACCTGGACGATCGGAACCTCCTGCGGCGCCTGCCGGCGCTGTCGGCGCGGGATTCCGCAGAAGTGCTTGTCTGTGCGCAAATACGGCCACGAGGCGATCGATGACCACTGGCGACTCAACGGCGGCCTGGCCACCCACTGCCATCTGATGGCGGGAACCGGACTCGTCCGGGTGCCCGACGACCTGCCCGCGGCCGTGGCCGCACCGGCGAACTGCGCCACCGCAACGGTGGTCTGCGCGGCTCGACGCGTCGGCCTGGCCGCCGAAGATGTCGTGATCGTCCTGGGTTGCGGCATGCTCGGCCTGACCGCGGTCGCATACGCCCGTGATCGCGGAGTCGAGCATGTGATCGCCTGCGACATCGACGAGCAGCGCCGCGACGCGGCCGGCCGGTTCGGAGCCACGCTGGCCGTCCCGCCCGACGAGTTGACCAGTGCCGCAAACGAATATGGTGCCGATGTCGTCTTCGAACTGTCCGGAAGCAGCCGGGCGGTAGACAGCGCGCTCGACGTCGTCGATCTGGGCGGCAGGATCGCGCTGGTGGGCTCGGTGTCGCCGGCCCCGGAGGTCAGCTTCGAGCCGAGTGGATACGTCAAGAACCTGACCACTCTGGTCGGTAGCCACAACTACCGGCTGGACGACCTGGCCGAGGCCGTCGGTTTCCTGGCCCGTACCGAAGTGCGGCAGCTGTTCTCCGATCTGGTCTCCGAGCCATACCCGCTGCGCGATATCGATGGTGCGGTCGCCGCTGCCCGCAATGGCGCCGCCCCTCGCGTCGCCGTCGGGATGCGGTGAGGAGCCGCTGATGACCCCGGAGCAGCTACTCAACTACATCGACGGGTCCTGGCAACCCAGCCGTAGCGGACAGGTACGGGCCAACCTCAATCCGGCGAACACCGACGACACCATCGGCAACTTCACCGAGTCGATCGCCGCGGACGTCACGGCCGCGGTCGACGCGGCGAAGGCCTCGCAGCCGGCCTGGGACACCCTCGGTCCGGTTGCGAGAGGGGTGGTACTCGCCAAGGCGCGCCGGATCATCGAGGACCGCGCCGACGAATTCGCGGCGGTGATCACCCGCGAACAGGGGAAGCGGTTGTCGGAATCTCACGGCGAGGTGAAACGGGCACTGGCGATTCTGGACTTCACCATCGGTGAGGCACGGCGGATGAACGGCGTCACCACGCCGGCCGAGGAACCGCGCACCATCGCCATGACCTTCCATCGCCCACTCGGAGTCGTAGGTCTCATCACGCCGTGGAACTTCCCGCTGGCCGTCCCGATGTGGAAGGTCGCACCCGCCTTGCTGGCCGGCTGCGGCGCGGTGCTCAAACCGTCTCCGCTGACCCCGCTGACCTCGGCCCTGCTGGTGCAGGCTTTCGCCGACGCCGGTGTGCCTGCCGGGGTGCTGAACCTCGTCCAGGGCGACCGTGCGGCGGGCGAGGCGTTGGTCGACGATCCCCGTGTCGCAGGCATCTCGTTCACCGGTTCGCTGCCGGTCGGCTTGGCGATCAACCGGGCGGGATCGGGCCGTTTGATGCGTACCCAGTTGGAACTCGGTGGCAAGAACGCCTTGATCGTCCTCGCCGACGCGGACCTGGATGAGGCCGTCGACGCGATCGTGCACGGCACCTTCTCCCAGAGCGGGCAGCGGTGCAGCGCCACCAGCCGAGTGATCGTCGACCGCAAGGTGGAGCAGGCGCTGCTGTCGCGGCTGTTGCCTCGAGTTCAGAAGATGCGGATCGGCCGCGGTGACCAGCAGTGGGCCGACATCGGTCCGGTGATCAACGAGGACCGGCAGCAGGCCTGCCTGGAGGCCGTCGCGTGCGCGGTCCAGGGTGGTGCCGAAATCGCCTGTGGTGGCAAGGCCGCCGTACTGGACACGCCAGGATACTTTGTCGAGCCGACGATACTGACCAATGTCGCGTGGGACAGCGAGATCGCCCAGGAGGAGGTATTCGGGCCGGTGCTGTCGGTCATCACCTGCGACGGATACGACGAGGCGATGCGGATCGCCAACTCCGTTCGCTACGGGATGTCGGGGACGATCTTCACCCAGAATCCCACCCTGATCTTCCAGGCACTCAATGATTTCGAGGCCGGCATGCTGCACGTCAACCGCCCCGGTGTCGGCGCCTACGCACACCTGCCGCACATGGGCACGAAAGCATCCCAGCTCGGTGCGCCGGAGTGCTCGCCGGACGTCTGGAACTTCTACACCGACCTGCGGTCGGCCTGCATCACGTACTGAGAACATCCACCACAGTGAAAGGCGTAATCCAATGAGTACCAACACCAATGAGCAGATCAGCCTGGTCGTGTTCGACATGGCGGGAACCACCGTGGAGGACAGCGGGCTGGTACAGCAGTCATTCCTGGCCGCCGACAGTCACGCGGGCCTCTCGAAGACCGACGCCGACCGGGAGGAGATGCTGCGCTATGTCTCCGACACCATGGGCCAGTCGAAGATCGTCGTCTTCCGCCATCTCGCCAAGGGCAACGAACAGCAGGCGCAGGATGCGAACAAGGAGTTCGAACGGTGCTACGCGCAGTTGGTCGCCGACGGCAACTGCAGCCCGATCCCCGGTGCCGGGGAGCTCATCGGCGATCTGCGCTCACGTGACATCAAGACGGCGTTGACCACCGGGTTCGGTGCGGAGACGCAGTCGGCGATCATCGACGCCCTCGGCTGGCAGGATCTCGCGGACGTGGTGCTGTGCCCCGGACCGGGAGTGCGGGGCCGGCCGTATCCGGATATGCCGCTGACCGCGCTGATGCGCACCGAAACCGATTCGGTGCGTTCGATGGTCGTCGTCGGGGACACCTCGTCCGACGTCGTCAGCGGTGTGCGGTCCGGTGCCCGTGCCGTGGTCGGCGTACTGACCGGCGCACACGGCGCGGACCAACTGTCCGCGGCGGGTGCGACCCACATTCTGGACAGCGTCGCCGATCTGTCCAGCTTGGTGAGCACGCTGTCCTAACCCTCGCGAGCAGACGCAAACCTGCCTAGGTCTGGGCAAGATTGGGCAGGTTTGCGTCTGCTCACGCAATGGGCGCAAGCGGTTTCGTCCAGGCGATGGTGTGGCGAAACGCCAGCCGACGCCGCATCCGCGCGCCCGGCATGATCCGCTCGACCAGGACCCGCAGCTCGTCGAATCCGAGCTCGGGGTCGCGGACCGGAAAGGGCGGCGGCTGAGGTCCCCCGGACACCGGGCGTGGATGTTTGATCATCCCGATCACCGGGTTGGTCAGCGCCGACGCGAGATCCCATGCGCTGTCGCGGACCGTTCGGCGGGCCGCCAGCCCGACGGCCAGGAACCGTCCGCCAGGGGCCAGCAGCCGGGTGACCTCGGCCAGTGCGGTTTCGACGTCGAGGTGATGGAGCACCGCGACCATCGTGACCAGATCGACTGGACCGTTCAGATCGCCAAGGTGCGCGTCGTCGATGGTGACGTTGGTGAGACCGGTGCAAAGCCGCGTGGCCGCGGTCCGCATGGCCGCATCCTGGTCCGTGCCGTGCACGTGGGCGAAGTGCCTGGCCAGCCGCGAGACCAGACCGCCTCGGCCGCAGCCGACATCGACCGCGCGACGGCGCTGCACCGGCAGATTGCGCAGGATCCAGCCGTGGAAGTGGTCGTTATGGCTCCAGGGGTGCCTGCTGTTGACGTCGTGCAGCAGTTGGCGGGCGTCCATGCCCCCACTGTGCCAGTCAGTCGACCACGAAGGAGGTGGCGGTCCGCAGGTGTTCGACGGCCTCCGCCACGATTGCCGGGACCAGCTCGGAGCACGACGGCAGATCCTCGATGATGCCGGCCACCTGGCCCGAGGCCAGCACACCGGCCTCGGTGTTGCCTTCCACCAGCCCGGCTTTCAGCAGCATCGGGGTGTTGGCCGCCATCACCACCTGCGACCAGGTGAGATCCTTGCCGTGCCGCATGGCCATGCCGTCCTTGACTATCGATTTCCAGGTCATGCCCGAGAGCTTCTTGAACTTCTGCGCATTGCCGACCGCGGCCGCGAAACCCCGTACCGGGGAGCCGCTTTCGAGTTTTTCGACCAGGCCGGTGCGCAGCACGCGGTGCGGCATACCGTCGACCCGGGTGGACACCACGGTGCCGTCCAACGCGGCCTGCAGATAGCGCTGCTTCACCGCGTCGGGCACGGTGGAATCCGAGGTGAGCAGGAAGCGGGTGCCCATCGCGACACCTGCCGCGCCGTAGGACAGGGCCGCGGCCAGGCCCCGCCCGTCGAAGAACCCACCCGCGGCGATCACCGGCATACCGGTGTCGGCGACCGCGTCGAGCACCGAGGGCAGCAGCAGGGTGGTGGCGATCGGGCCGGTGTGGCCACCGCCCTCCCCGCCCTGCACGATCACCGCATCGGCACCCCAGCCGGCCACCTTCTTGGCGTGCTTGGCCAGGCCGACCGACGGAATCACCACCACACCCGCATCTTTGAGCTTGGCGATCAGATCGGGTTTGGGAGCCAGGGCGAAGGAGGCGACTTTGACTCCTTCGCTGATCAGGAGGGCGACGCGTTCTCCCGCGTCGCCGGCGTCGGCACGGATGTTGATGCCGAACGGTTTATCGGTGGCGGCCTTGACCTTGGTGACCGCGGTCTGCAGCTCCGGCAGCGTCATGGTGGCCGAGGCCAGGATGCCCAGACCGCCCGCGTTGGAGGTCGCCGCGACCAGGCGCGCGCCCGCCACCCAGCCCATCCCGGTCTGCACCACGGGATGTTCGATGCCGACCAGTTCGGTCAGCGGCGTCCGGAGCTGACTCATGCCTTGACTTCTTTGTCCCGCAGCGATTTCGGGTCGATGGTCTCCCGCAACAGCGTCAGCTCGTCGGCCGAAGGCAGCCGCGTGGTCTCGGCCGAGTCCAGGCCGTGCACCTCGAAGGTCGTGTTGTCGGCCACTTGCTGCGCCTCGATACCCGGGTGCAGGGACACCGCGCGCATCTGGTGGTCGGGCCCGTTGAAGTCGAACACCCCGAGGTTGCTCACCACGCGGTAGACGTTGACGAACCGGAAGGCGGGATTGTCGGCATCGACCTTGTCCCAGCCGATCCCGGACACCACGTCGACGGATTCGCCGAACACCCGCTTGGAGTGGTTGCCCACCCAGTAGCTGGTCGCGTGGTTGATGGCGTTGCCGGGCGCACCGCGCACCCCGAACATCTGCCGGGTCGGGTGTTGCAGCGGTCCGAACGCCGACAGGTTCTGGTTGCCGTAGCGGTCGATCTGGTTGGCGCCCATCACCACATGGCGCCGGCCCCAGGCCAGGGTCTCGAAGACCCTGCCGAACGGCATCCAACCCTCGATGGTGGCGGGGGCACCGATCGCCGGGGTGTCGGCGATCAGCCGGGCCTCACCGTCGGTGAGCAGGATGTCGGGGGAGAAGGTCAGCCGGGCCAGCCGGGCGCCGACCGACACGATGGTCGTCATCGGGCTGACCATGATCTCTCCCGCGTCGCGGAACAGTTCGGCGCAGGCGACGGCGCACACCTCGGCCCGGGTTGCCTCGACGGTCATGCCTGAGCCTCCTTGAATTTACGAACTGCCGCTTGATAATCGGCTTCACTGCCGGACAGATACGTCTTGACGAACTCGGCCCAGCTGTCTTCCGAGGCCGCGGCTTCGGCATAAAAACGCTGGAACTTCTCGTCGCGGCGATAGTCTGGTTCGTTGGTGGTGAAGTGTGAGCCGCCCGGCGCCTCGACCACGGTGTCGACCATCATCCGGTTGATCAGCAGCGCCTGCGGCGGGACGGCTTTCACCAGCTCTTCAGTCGGTACGACACGTTCGACGGAAAGGAACCGCTTCTCGGCGGACATCAGGAACAGGTCGTCGAAGTACGGGTCGATCCCGGTGTAGGCGGCATTACCCTGGGCGTCACCGAGATTCAGATGGACGAAGGCCGCATCGAGATTCAACGCGGGCATCGCGATGAGCTCCTCGTAGCCATTCCCGGTCGGGTAGGGGGAGAGCACGGTCTTGAGTTCGTCGCCCCAGAAGTTGCGTACGTCGCTGCCCAGGCCGGCACGGATCGGCAGGAACGGCAACCGTTGGGCTGCGGCCTGCAGGCCGCAGCGCAGCATGCCCTCGTCCATCTCGCGGGCCTCGATCGCACCGGTGGTGCGGGCCTTGGCGAACCACGGATCGTAGAACGGCGGCGAGTCCAGCGAGACGAAGCCGTAGTAGACCCGCTTGACCTTGCCCGCCGAGCACAGCAGGCCGACGTCGGGTCCGCCGTAGGCGACGACGGTCAGGTCTTTGACGTCGGTGCGCAGCAGTGCGCGCACGAAGGCCATCGGCTTACGCCGCGAACCCCAGCCGCCGATGCCGATGGTCATGCCGCTCTCGATCGACGAGACGGCCTCGTCGAGAGATGTCCTTTTATCTGTCATTTGGAGGATCCCTTCTCGGTCCCGGCGAACGCGTCGCGGTGCTCGTCGGACACTCCGGACAGGTTCAGCTCGAAAGTGAAGCCCTGCTCCATGCGGTAACTGGAGTTGACCTTCTGGACGTCGATGAGGTTGAGCGCCTCTTTCGCGGCCCGGATCACCCGGGTGTCCTTGGCTGCGATGTCGCGGGCCACCCGCAGCGCGGCCTCGTCGAGGCCATCGCGTCCCACCACTTCGTGCACCGAGCCGAACTGGTGCAGGGTCTGCGCGTCGACGGTGGCCGCGGTGAAGAACAACCGGCGCATCATGTGCTGCGGCACCAGCCGGGACAGGTGGGTGGCCGCCCCGAGCGCTCCGCGCTCCACCTCGGGTAGACCGAATGTCGCGTCATCGGAGGCCACGATCACATCGGAATTGCCGACCAGGCCGATCCCGCCACCGACGCAGAATCCGTTGACCGCGGCGACGACCGGCACCTCACACTCGTAGACCGCCTTGAAGGCCGCGAAGCAGCCGCGGTTGGCGTCGATGAGGGCGGTGAAGCCGGTGGTGTTCTGCATTTCCTTGATGTCCACGCCGGCGTTGAAGCCGCGGCCCTCTGCCCGCAGGATCACGACATGGGTCTGCGGGTCGCGGCCCGCCGCGGTGATGGCGTCGGCCAGCTCGAACCAGCCGGCCGACGGGATGGCGTTGACCGGCGGGTAGTTGACGGTGACCGAGACGATGCCCGGTTCGACTGTCTTGGTGGTGATCGTCATCAATCCACTTCATGAAGGGGTCGCTACCTAAGCAAGCACTTGCTTGGTACGCTAGCACAGTGACTGACGGGGCTGGAATCGATCTGCAACTGACCGACCGGGTGGTCCTGATCACCGGTGGGGTGCGCGGGGTCGGTGCCGGTATCAGCGCCGTCTTCGCCGGTCAGGGCGCCACCGTGGTGACGTGTGCGCGACGCCCGGTGGACGGGCTGCCCTACGACTTCCACGGCTGCGATGTCCGCGACGACGCTTCGGTGGCCGCCATGATCGAGGCCGTCGTCGCCAAACACGGCCGGCTGGATGTCGTGGTCAACAATGCGGGCGGCTCGCCGTACGTGCCTGCCGCCGAGGCCTCGGCGAGGTTCAGCACCAAGATCATCGAGCTCAACCTGCTCGGCCCGCTGTCGGTCGCCAACCACGCCAACACGGTGATGCAGACACAGGACAGCGGCGGGGTGATCGTCAACATCTCCAGCGTCAGCGGGCACCGGCCCACACCGGGCACCGCGGCCTACGGCGCCGCCAAGGCCGGCATCGACAACCTCACCACCACGCTGGCCGTGGAGTGGGCGCCCAAGGTGCGGGTCAACTCTGTCGTCGTCGGCATGGTGGAGACCGAGCAGTCCGAACTGTTCTACGGAGATGCCGATTCGATCGCGGCGATATCGAAGAACGTGCCGCTGGGCAGGCTCGCCAAACCCGCCGATATCGGCTGGGCCACAGCATTTCTGGCGTCCGACGCGGCGTCCTACATCAGTGGCGCCTTGCTCGAGGTGCATGGCGGCGGCGAGCCGCCGCACTACCTGTCGTCGACGACTGCCGACATCAAATAGAAGGAGACAACACAATGGGTTTGCTCGACGGCCGCGTGGTCATCGTGACGGGATCGGGCGGCGGCATCGGCCGCGCGCACGCGTTGGCATTCGCCGCCGAGGGGGCGCGCGTGGTGGTCAACGATATCGGCGTCGGACTCGACGGATCCCCGGCCGGTGGGGGCAGCGCCGCCCAGGGTGTCGTCGATGAAATCGTCGCTGCCGGAGGCGAAGCCGTCGCCAACGGGTCCAATGTCGCGGACTGGGGGCAGGCCGAGGCGTTGATCCAGACCGCCGTCGACAGTTTTGGCGGGCTCGACGTCCTGGTCAACAACGCCGGCATCGTGCGCGACCGGATGTTCGCCAACACCTCTGAGGAGGAGTTCGACGCCGTCACCGCGGTGCACCTCAAAGGCCACTTCGCCACCATGAAGCACGCCGCGGCCTACTGGCGGGCACAGTCCAAGGCGGGCAGTCCGGTGGACGCCCGCATCATCAACACCAGCTCCGGCGCCGGGCTGCAGGGCAGCGTGGGGCAGGCGAATTACAGTGCGTCCAAAGCGGGTATCGCGGCACTGACCTTGGTGGCCTCGGCCGAGATGGGGCGTTACGGTGTGCGGGTCAACGCGATCGCCCCGTCGGCGCGGACCCGGATGACCGAGACGGTGTTCGCGGACATGATGGCGACCCAGGATGCCGCGTTCGACTCGATGGCGCCCGAGAACATTTCGCCGCTGGTTGTGTGGCTGGGCAGCGTTGAGTCAAAGGACGTGACCGGCAAGGTGTTCGAGGTTGAGGGCGGCAAGATCCGGGTGGCCGAAGGGTGGGCCCACGGCCCGGAGATCGACAAGGGCGCCAAGTGGGATCCGGCCGAGCTGGGCCCCGTCGTCAACGATCTGCTGGCCAAGGCGCGACCCGCCGTCCCGGTCTACGGCGCCTGATTTTCCCTCGCGAGCAGACGCGAAACTGCCCGATTTCCGTGCGAAATAGGCAGGTTTGCGTCTGCTCGCCGGGAAAGGCTCGCGAGGTCAGGCCGGATCGCAGATGACGATCGGGATCTTGCGGTCGGTGTAGGACCGGTAATTCTCGAAGTCGGCGTACATCGCGTCGAGCTTGGGCCAGTACTCGTCACGTTCGGAGTCGGTGGCTTCGCGTGCCGTGAGGGTCAGGGTCTCGTGTTTGGTCTGAAATCTCACGGCCGGGTTGGCCACCAGGTTCAGGTACCACATCGGGTTGGTGGCCCGGCCGCCCTGTGAGGCGACCAGGACGATGCGCCTGCCCTCCTGCAGGTACAGCAGCGGGCTGTCCCGCTCTTCGCCCGACTTACGCCCGATGGTGGTCAGAATGCCCACCTTGGAGCCGCGCAGGAACTTGTCACCGAAACGCCCGTTGGTCTTCTTGAACAGCCAGGTCTGGGCGCGCGACATCCATTTGATGGCGGTACCAGTCGATTTCGCGTTGAGGCGCTCGACCTGTTTGGGGCTCAGCGGGCGGGGGGTGTCGGCCATGCGGGAACCCTAACGGCCGATGAACGGGCGGATGGCGGCCGTGATCCGATGGATCTGGCCATCGGATTCCGGGATGACGAACGTCTCGTCGATGCGGGCACCGATGCGCCGTCCGGCCAGTGAGGGTTTGGTCAGCAGTTCGAACCGGGCCCGGATCTCATCGCCGGAAACGGTGAACTCCGGCGTCGAGATCGACTTGATCACCCGGTATTGCGGGCCGCGGTTCAGGTCGCGGCGCATCTGCTTACCGGAAAATCCGGTCTTGAGGCCGATTTCGGTGCGGGTGCAGTTCGGCGCGAACGGCACCTTCGCGGCGTCATGGCTTGCCAACGCATCGATGTAGGCCTGCGCCGCCGCGATGCGCTCGGTCTCGGAGACCGGCCCGGGTGCTGACGTCGACTCGGTCACTGGATCCGCTCGATGATCGTGCCGGTCGACAGCGCACCGCCCGCGCACATCGTGATCAGCGCGGTGCTCTTCCCGGTGCGCTCCAGTTCGTGCAGGGCCGTGGTGATCAACCGGGCGCCGGTGGAGCCCACCGGGTGGCCGAGGGCGATCGCGCCGCCGTTGACGTTCACCTTGTCCATATCGGCATCGTGCACCTGCGCCCAGGACAGCACCACCGAGGCGAAGGCCTCATTGATCTCGACGAGGTCGATATCGCCGAGCTTCATCCCGGCCTTCTCCAGCACCTTCGCGGTGGACTGCACCGGCCCGTCGAGGTGGTAGAAGGTCTCGGCACCGACGTTGGCCTGCGCGACGATCCGGGCGCGCGGCCGCAATCCGAGCCCCTTGGCCACATCCTCGTCCATCCACAACACCGCGGCCGCGCCGTCGGAGATCTGTGACGACGTGCCCGCGGTGTGGATCCCGCCCTCCATGACCGGTTTCAGCGACGCCAACCCCTCGGCGGTGGTATCGCGCAGACCCTGGTCACGGGTCACCGGCGCCCATTCCGACGTCGGCTGCTTGTTCTCGTCGAGCACCGGCGCCGAGATCGGCGAGATCTCCCGGTCGAACCGGCCCTCGGCCCAGGCCTGCTTGGCCTTGGCCTGCGAGGCCAGGCCCAGCGCATCGATGTCGGCGCGGGTGATACCGCGCCGTTTGGCGATCCGCTCGGCGGCCTCGAACTGGTTGGGCATGTCGATGTCCCACGACGACGCCCGGATCAGGCCCCGGTCCGGTCCCGCATTGGCCCCGAGCCCGACGCGGCTCATCGCCTCGATACCGCAGGCGATGCCGATATCGATCGCTCCCGTGGCGATCAGGCCCGCGACCAGATGGTTGGCCTGCTGGGCGCTGCCGCACTGGCAGTCGATGGTGGTCGCACCGACATGCTCGGGCAGGCCCGCGGTCAGCCAGCCGACCCGGGTGATGTTGTTGGACTGCTCGCCGTACTGCGTGACGCAGCCGCCGATGAGCTGTTCGACGGCACCCGCGTCGATGCCGGCCTTCTCGACCACGGCCTTCTGCACCGCGCCGAGCAGTTCGGTGGCGTGCAGGCCGGAGAGCCAGCCGTTGCGCTTGCCGATGGGGCTGCGGGTGGCTTCGACGATCACAGGATTACCCATATCGTCAGGCTAGAACACGTTTCATTACTCTGACAAGCGGCGATGCCCCCGTGCCTTTTATCTGCGGTGAAGGCATGTTTTACTGGCACTAGAACACGTTGCATTCCTAGGAGCGGACCCTATGCCCTGCCCCATTTCGCCCGACTTCGATCCACTCGACGCGACGCTCAACCTGGAACGTCTCCCGGTCGAGGAACTCGCCGAACTGCGCCGGTCCGAGCCGGTTCACTGGGTCGACGTACCCGGTGGAACGGGCGGCTTCGGTGACAAAGGCTACTGGTTGGTCACCAAGCACGCCGACGTTAAGGAGGTGTCCAAACGCAACGACATCTTCGGCAGCTCGCCGGACGGGGCCATCCCGGTCTGGCCGCAGGAGATGACCCGCGAGGCGGTCGACGTGCAGAAGGCCGTGTTGCTCAACATGGACGCTCCCCAGCACACCCGGCTGCGCAAGATCATCTCGCGGGGTTTCACCCCGCGGGCGATCGGCCGCCTGGAGGCCGAGCTGGCCGAGCGGGCCCAGAAGATCGCCGAGAACGCCGCGGCCGCGAGTTCCGGCGACTTCGTCGAGCAGGTGTCGTGTGAGCTGCCGCTGCAGGCCATCGCCGGCCTGCTCGGCGTGCCCCAGGATGACCGCGACAAGCTGTTCCGCTGGTCCAACGAGATGACCGCCGGTGAGGACCCCGAGTACGCCGACGTCGACCCGGCGATGTCCTCGTTCGAGCTCATCACCTACGCCATGAACATGGCGCAGGAGCGGGCCAACAACCCGACCGACGACATCGTCACGCAGCTGATCGAGGCCGATATCGACGGTGAGAAGCTCTCCGACGACGAGTTCGGCTTCTTCGTGGTGATGCTCTCGGTGGCGGGCAACGAGACCACCCGCAACTCGATCACCCACGGCATGATCGCCTTCGCCCAGCACCCCGAGCAGTGGGAGCTGTACAAGAAGGACCGTCCGGGGACCGCGGCCGATGAGATCGTGCGCTGGGCGACGCCGGTGTCGGCCTTCCAGCGCACGGCGCTCGAAGACGTCGAACTGGGCGGCGTGCAGATCAAGAAGGGTCAGCGGGTGGTGATGTCCTACCGTTCGGCCAACTTCGACGACGAGGTGTTCGAGAATCCGCACAGCTTTGACATTCTGCGCAACCCCAACCCGCATGTCGGCTTCGGCGGCACCGGGGCGCACTACTGCATCGGAGCCAACCTGGCCCGGATGACCATCAACCTGATCTTCAACGCCGTTGCCGACCACATGCCCGATCTCAAACCGATCGGTGAGCCCGAGCGGCTGAAATCGGGCTGGCTCAACGGCATCAAGCATTGGCAGGTCGACTACACGGGCGCCGGTAAGTGCCCGGTCGCGCACTGAGCCGGCAGAGACTCAAGGAGGAGTCGGGTGGATTTCAGTCCGAATCCGGAGCAGCAGGCCGTCGCCGATGTGGTGACGTCGGTGCTGGATCGGGACAACAGCTGGGACGCACTGGTTTCCGGTGGGGTCGCGGCGCTGGCGGTACCGGACCGGCTGGGGGGTGACGGCCTCGGGTTGCTCGAGGTGGCCACCGCGCTCACCGAGATCGGCCGCCACGGCACCACCGGCGCCGCACTGGCCACCCTCGGGCTGGGACTGGTGCCGCTGCTGGACCTGGCCTCGCCGGAGCAACAGGACCGCTACCTGGCCGGGGTGGCCAAGGGTGCGGTCCTGTCGGCGGCACTCAACGAGCCCGGCTCGCCTTCGCCGGACCGGCCGGCCACCACGTTCTCGGGCGGGAAGCTCAACGGCACGAAAATCGGTGTCCCGTATGCCGGTACGGCGCAGTGGCTGGTGGTCACCGCCGACGGTGCGGTGGTGGTGATCTCGCCCAGCGCCCCCGGGGTCACCGTGATCAAGACCCCGACGGCCAACGGCACCGCCGAGCATGCCGTGACCTTCTCCGACGCCGAGCCAGACGCCGTGCTGGCCGGTGCGACGGCCACCCGGGTGAATCAGCTCGCGCTGGCCATGACGGGTGCGTTCGCGGCCGGGCTGGTGGCCGGGGCGCTGCGGCTCACCGCCGACTACGTCGCGACCCGCGAGCAGTTCGGCAGGCCACTGTCTACGTTCCAGACCGTGGCGGCCCAACTGTCCGAGGTGTACATCGCCTCCAGGACCATCGATCTGGCGTCGACCTCGGTGGTGTGGCGGCTGTCGGAGGGGCTCGACGCCGACGAGGATCTGGCCGTGCTCGGCTACTGGCTGACCTCGCAGGCCCCGCCCGCCATGCGCATCTGCCATCACCTGCACGGCGGTATGGGGATGGACATCACCTACCCGATGGACCGCTACTACTCGTCGATCAAGGATCTGGCCCGGCTGCTGGGCGGGCCGTCGTATCGGCTCGACCTGGTGGGTGCCTGATGGGGCGAGCGACGCGACGGGAGACACCATGTACATCGAGTTGACGCCCGAGCAGCGGGCACTGCAAGCCGAGCTGCGACAATACTTTTCGACCCTGATCACCCCGTATGAGGCCGAGGCGATGGCGTCCGATCGCCACAACGAGGCCTACCGCGCGGTGATCAAGCGGATGGGTTCGGACGGCAAGCTGGGCGTGGGCTGGCCCAAGGAGTACGGCGGGCTGGGCTTCGGCCCGATCGAGCAGCAGATCTTCGTCAACGAGGCCAACCGGGCCGACGTGCCGCTGCCGCTGGTCACCCTGCAGACCGTGGGACCGACCCTGCAGGTGTACGGCACCGAGGAGCAGAAGAAGCGGTTCCTGCCGGGGATCCTCTCCGGTGACATCCATTTCGCGATCGGCTACTCCGAACCCGACGCGGGCACCGACCTGGCCTCGCTGCGGACCACCGCGGTACGGCATGGTGACGAGTTCGTCGTCAACGGGCAGAAGATGTGGACCACCGGCGCGCACGACGCCGATTACATCTGGCTGGCCTGCCGCACCGATCCGACTGCCGCCAAGCACAAGGGCATCTCGATCCTGATCGTCGACACCAAGGATCCCGGGTACTCGTGGACCCCGATCATCCTGTCCGACGGCGCCCATCACACCAATGCCTCCTATTACAACGACGTCCGGGTCCCTGCGGATATGTTGGTCGGCGAGGAGAACGGTGGCTGGAAGCTCATCACCACCCAGCTCAACCACGAGCGGGTCGGGCTCGGGCCGGCCGGCCGGGTGGCGGGAATCTACGACGAGGTCCACACCTGGGCGTCCAAGCCCGGCTCGGACGGCGTGACACCCATCGATCACGATGACGCCCGACACCTGCTCGGCCAGATCAAGGCCATCTGGCGGATCAACGAGCTGCTCAACTGGCAGGTCGCGGCGTCCGGTGAGACGATCGCCGTCGCCGATGCGGCGGCGACGAAAGTCTTTTCCACCGAACGTATTCAGGAGGTCGGTCGGCTGGCCGAGGAGCTGGTGGGCCGCTACGGCAACCCGGCCGATCCGGAGACCGCCGAACTACTCGACTGGCTCGACAAGATGACCAAGCGCAACCTGGTCATCACCTTCGGCGGTGGGGTCAACGAGGTGATGCGGGAGATGATCGCCGCGTCAGGTCTGAAAGTCCCGAGGGTTCCCAGATGAGGAGTGCGTGGGAGGCGCCGAGTGTGAAGTTGTTGGCGAAGATTCGCGGAAATATGGGGAACAACTTCACTTTCGACGTGGAGGGCACACATGACTGACCTGCAGTCCGGTATCGACGAGATCATCGCGTCGGGCCGAGGTGAGCCGACGGTGGGCCGGGATCCGGTGAACGAGCCGATGATTCACCACTGGACCGATGCCATCGGGGACAGTAACCCGATCTACGTCGACGAAGAGGCGGCCAAAGCCGCGGGCCATCCGGGCGTCGTCGCGCCACCCGCGATGATCCAGGTGTGGACCATGATGGGCCTGGGGCGGACCCGCTCCGACGACGATCCGCTGGCGCGGGCCATGAAATTGTTCGACGATGCCGGGTATGTCGGCGTGGTCGCCACCAATTGTGACCAGAGGTATCATCGCTATCTTCGGCCGGGTGAGCAGGTCGTCATGACGGCCGAGATCACCGATGTGGTCGGGCCCAAGCAGACCGCGCTCGGTGAGGGCTACTTCATCAATCAGAAGATCCGTTGGCACGTCGGCGACGAGGAAGTCGCCGATATGGACTGGCGCATCATGAAATTCCTGCCTGCGGCCAAGCGGCCCGTCGCGGATGCCGTTGAGCTGCCCGAAGACCTCGATCCCGACAAGCTGATGCGTCCGGCGTCGTCGAAGGACACCAAGTTCTTCTGGGACGGGGTCAACGCACACGAGTTGCGGATCCAGCGTCGTCCCGACGGCACGTTGCAGCATCCGCCGGTGCCTGCGGTGTGGCAGGACAAAGACCTACCAACGGATTACGTCGTCTCCTCAGGCAACGGCAGCGTCTTCAGCTACGTCGTGCACCACGCGCCCAAGGTTCCCGGCCGCACCCTGCCGTTCGTCATCGCACTCGTCGAGCTCGAAGAGGGGGTACGGATGCTCGGTGAGCTGCGCGATGTCGACCCCGACCAGGTAAAGATCGGAATGCCCGTGCGCGCAACCTATATCGACTTTCCGGACAGCGAGGTCAGCCCGGCCTGGACGCTCTACGCATGGGAGCCGGCCCCGTGAGCGCACCCGCATTGGCGGTCGGCACCAAGCTGCCCGAGCTCGCCGTCTACGGTGACCCGACGTTCATCGTGTCCACGGCCATCGCCACCCGCGACTACCAGGACGTGCACCACGACCGGGACAAGGCACAGGCCAAGGGATCCAAGGACATCTTCGTCAACATCCTCACCGACACCGGGCTGGTGCAGCGTTACCTCACCGACTGGGCCGGTCCGTCGGCCCGGATCAAATCCATCGGGCTGCGCCTCGGGGTGCCGTGGTATGCCTACGACACCGTCACCTTCCGCGGTGAGGTCACGGCCGTCGACGACGGGGTGGCCACGGTGAAAGTGGTGGGCAGCAACAGCCTCGGGGGGGTGGTGGTGTGGCGGTGTGTA
>NZ_JBSFPX010000140.1:0-20535 GCF_053588415.1 Mycobacterium sp. NPDC003449 | reverse complement strand
GATTCGTCCTTGAGGTAGAGCGCCACGTCCACGCCGTCAGCCCACAGCGACGGCAACGGGTACCGCAGCAGATGGGTGTCCGCGCTGCGTTTGGCGTCGGCCTCGATCAGCCGGACCGCATTGTCCACCCACTCGCGGGGACGGCTACGGGACGCGGTCGACGCCGCAGCGGTCACGCTCATGCCGCCGGATCAGCGCGCGGAAACGGTCGGGGAGGACTGCCCGGCCCGCGTCCCGGCGTGACCACCCCCGGTCGGCGCGGCCACCAGCGTCAGCAGCGTCGCCTCCGGGCGGCAGCAGAACCGCACCGGGGCGAACGGCGACGTGCCCAGCCCGGCCGAGACGTGCAGCTGCATGCGGGCACCCCAGCGGGAGGTCCCCTTGGCCCGCGACCGGTCCAGATCGCAGTTGGTGATGATGGCCCCGTAGAACGGCAGACACAGCTGGCCGCCGTGGGTGTGGCCGGCCAGCACCAGCTGGTACCCGTCGGCGGCGAAGCGGTCCAGCACGCGCGGTTCCGGGGAGTGGGTCAGGCCCAGCGTCAGGTTGGCGACGACGCTGGCGGGTCCGGCGACGGTGTCGTAGCGGTCACGCTCCAGATGCGGATCGTCGACCCCGGCGGCCGCGACGTGCAGCCCGGCGACCTCGAGCTCGCGGCGGGTGTGGGTCAGGTCCAACCAGCCCCGCTCGGTGAAGGCGGCGCGCAGGTCCTGCCACGGCAGCGGCTCGCCGTGCGTGCGATGGTCGGCGTTGGTGAGGTAGTTCAGCGGGTTCTTCGGCCGCGGTGCGAAATAGTCGTTGCTGCCGAATACGAACAGGCCGGGCACCGAGAGCAGATCACCCAGCGACTGCACCACCGCGGGCACCGCCTTGGGGTGGGCCAGGTTGTCGCCGGTGTTGACCACCAGATCGGGCTCCAGCTGGGCCAGCTCGCGCACCCAGGCCTGCTTGCGGCGCTGGTTGGGCCGCATGTGCAGATCGCTGATGTGCAGGACCCGCAGTGGTGAGGAGCCCGGCGCCAGTACCGGCATGGTCGCCTCACGCAGTACGAACGCGTTGCGCTCGATCAGGGACGCGTATCCGATCCCGGCCACCAGTGCACCACCGGTGACGGCGGATGCCTTCTTGACTACCGATGTGGCTGACATGCACGCAGCCTACTGCCACATGCTGAGGCGGACCCGGTCTCGGCAGCACGGCGTGGGCAAATACACAACTGAAGGGGCGTCGATCAGGGCGGTGGCGGTGGGGCCGGCGGCGGTGGCGGCCCCAGGACCGGCACCGTGATGGGCGGCAGGCCAGGGATCTCGACGACGGTCTGGCCGACCTCGGGTGGCGGACCGCCCGGCAGCGGAATGGACACCGGAGGCGGCGGAGGTGCCGGCGGAACCCCGTTGCTCACCTGGATCGTGACGATCGAACCCGGAATGGTCTGACCGCTGGGCGTGGTGCCGACCACGGTGCCGTATTTGGAGCTGCTGTTGACCGAACTGGCCCCGTCGGACACCTGGAAGCCGGCCTCCTTGAGACGCAGCCGGGCGGCGTTCTCGTCCAGACCGGAGACGCTGGGCACCTGCGAGCCCGGCCCGCCGTCGACATAACGGGGATCGGTCGGTGGCAGCGCGATCGGACCGAAGTTGTTGGCGATCGGCTTCATCGCGGTGAACCACGTCCTGGCCGGCTCGTTGCCGCCGAACAGATCGCCGTCCCCGCACTGGCGCAGCGGGAACGAGCACAGCTCACCGGGGGTGGACGAGTCGTCGTAGATGTAGTTGGCGGCCGCGTACTGGCCGGTGAAACCGAGGAACCCCGACGAGCGGTGCGCCTCGGTGGTTCCGGTCTTGCCCGACATCGGCAGGTCCCAGCCCACCGAGCCGGCCGAGCCGGATGCGGTGCCGCCGGCCTGATCGTCGTGGCTCATCGCATTGGCCAGCGTGTTGGCCAGGCCCTCCGGCACGGCCTGCTCGCAGGTCTCGGTCGTCACCGACACCTCCTTGCCGTCCCGGTCCAGCACCTGGCCGATCGGGTTCGGCGGGCACCAGGTGCCGCCCGAGCCCAGCGTGGCCGCCACATTCGACAACTCCAGCGCATTGACCTCGATCGGCCCGAGCGTGAACGACCCGATGTTCTGCCGTTTGACGAAGTCGGCGAGGCTCTCGTTGCTGTTCGGGTCGTAGTCGCGCGCGGTTCCGGGCAGGGCGTAGGACCGCAGCCCCAGCCGGACCGCCATATCGACCGAACGCTGCACCCCGATCTGTGAGATCAGCTTGGCGAACGCGGTGTTGGGTGAGGTCGCCAGCGCCTTGGTGACGTCCATCGAACCGCTGGTACCCCCGACGTTGCTCACGCACCAGGTGTCCTTCGGGCAGCCCGGGGTGTCGCTGCTGCCCAGGCCCTTGGCCTGGAAATACTTCGGAACCGGCAGGGTGGTGTTTATGCCCATGCCCATATCCATCGCCGCGGCCACCGTGAACAGCTTGAAGATCGACCCGGCGCCGTCGCCGACCAGGGAGAACGGCTGGGGTTGCATGGTCTCGCCGGCGTCGGTGTTGAGCCCGTAGGTGCGGTTGCTGGCCATGGCGAGGACGGGATGGGTCTCCTTGCCCGGCTTGATCACGCTCATCACGCTGGCGATGCCGGGGGTGTCGGCGGGAGCGATGTTGTTGACCGCCGATTTGACCGTGCCCTGCACATCGGGGTCGAGCGTGGTCTTGATCAGATAGCCGCCCTTGGCCACCTGCTCCTTGCTGAGGCCGGCCCTGGCCAGATACTCCAGCGCGTAGTCGCAGAAGAACGCCCGGTCGCCGGCCGCGATGCAGCCCCTCGGCAGCTCCTGCGGCTGCGGCAGGACGCCCAGCGGCTGCGCCTTGGCGGCCCGCAGCGCGTCGGCCTCCTGCGGGATGTTGTCGATCATGGTGTCGAGCACCAGGTTTCGGCGGGCCAGCGCACCGTCGGGATTGGTGTAGGGGTTCAGCGCGCTGGTGGACTGGACCATGCCGGCCAGCAGGGCGGCCTGCTGCCAGTTCAGCTCCGAGGCGTTGATGCCGAAGTAGGTTTGCGCGGCGTCCTGAACCCCGAACGCGCCGTTGCCGAATGACACCAGGTTCAGGTAGCGGGTGAGGATCTCGGGTTTGGTGAACGTCTTGTCCAGGGTGAGCGCCATCCGGATCTCCCGCAGCTTGCGGGCCGGGGTGGTCTCGATCGCGGCGCGCCGTTCGGCGTCGGTCTGTGCGGCCACCAGCAGCTGATAGTTCTTGACGTACTGCTGCTCCAGCGTCGAGCCGCCGCGGGTGTCGAGGTTGCCCGACAGATAACCGGACAGCCCGGTCAGCGTGCCCTGCCAGTCGACGCCGTTGTGTTCGGCAAACCGCTTGTCCTCGATCGAGACAATCGCCAGCTTCATGGTGTTGGCGATCTGCTCGCTGGGCACCTCGAACCGGCGCTGCGAGTACAGCCACGCGATGGTGTTGCCCTTGGCGTCGACCATCGTCGACACCTGCGGCACGTCACCCTCGACGAGGGCCGCCGACCCGTTGGCAACCACATCGGAGGCCCGGTTCGACATCAGGCCGAATCCGCCGACCACCGGGAACATGAAGGCGGCCGCCAGCACACTGGCGAGCAGGCAGCACCATGCGAGCTTGATGACCGTGACCGCCCGGGGCGGGCCTGTCGGCGGTCGTGTCGACGGCTCGGGCATGCGTACAGAGTAACGAGCTTGCTGGCGCGGATTCCTGGCGAGCGGGCCGAACGCGGCAACGGCTCATGCAGCGGAAACGCGCGAGGGCGCCGCCACCCCGGCCAGACTGCACGACCGTCCCAAAAAAGTGGGTCGCAAACTGTTGCGTAAATAGTGCCTGACCACCTAGCTTGGACACACAGTGCGATCCAGATAACACCCGCTGGCGCAATGTGGCGTAGATCGCAACGGCGTTCTACACCGGAGAGCTCGAAGCCGCCACAAGGGGTATGTGGCTGGAATGAAGGGGATCGCTGGTGTCAGATTCACAGACTGTCGCACGCAAGATGAGCACTCCCGTTTCCGCCTCCCACTCGGTCAACAGTGGTGAGGCGGAGGCGCGCATTGCCTGGGTCTCGCAGGCACGGTGTCGGCAGGCCGATCCTGACGAACTCTTCGTCCGCGGCGCGGCGCAGCGCAAAGCCGCGGTGATCTGCCGACACTGCCCGGTGATCCTGGAATGCGGGGCCGACGCCCTCGACAACCGGGTGGAATTCGGGGTGTGGGGCGGGATGACCGAGCGGCAGCGCCGCGCCCTGCTCAAACAGCACCCCGAGGTGATCTCCTGGGCCGACTTCTTCGCGGCCCAGCGCAAACACCGCAGCGCCGTATAGGCCACGTCCTGGCCCGGCCTCGGCCAGCCGCAGCCGCGCCCCGTAACATATGTCGTTGTGGCGTATTCGGTTGTGGCACTTGATTAGTGGCTGCCGTGAATAACCCGGGCTCGGCTCTGGCCCTTTCCGACCTGGTTTCCGGTGCGGTCGGCATGCTCATCCCGGTGGTGGCCGAGGGCGGGCCGCGGGAAGACCCGGTGGTCAGGGACGTCGCGCTGCACGAGCCGGGCACGCAGGCCGACTACAGCGGCACCATCGTGTTGGTCAGCGCCCGGGTGGAGAACCGATTCGCGCTCGGATCGTTGCTCGACGATGCGGGGACGGCCGCGGCACTGGTCCTCCCGCCGGATGCGACCAGGGACGTATCGCTGCTACCGGCCGATCACGTTCATCGGGCGCAGCTGTACCGGCGGTCGCCGTGGGTCGGGTGGACCGAGCTGTTCCGGGCGCTGGTCCGGCTGCTGGGCGCCGGGCGCATCGTCGTCCCGGCACCCCAGGTCGACAACCTGCAGGAGCTGGCCCGCTGGATCAGCAGCCGCAGCGGGGCCGCGGTGACGATAGAGGACCTCGATTCGCGGGTCCTGGCGTATGCGGTGACCGGACGCGACGTCGATGCCATCCGGAATCAGACCATCCTGCGCGGAGCGGTGCCCGCGTGGCGGATCGAGCGACTGATGGCCACCGGACTGCTCCCGGCGATCTGGCGCTCCGACGACGTCGTGGTGCGCGACGCCGGTCTCGACGAAGAGGGTGACGACCCGGCGCGCATGGTGGTCGCCCTGAAATCCGAAACCGAGACCCTGGGCACGATCTGGGCGGCGTTGGACGATGAGACCGACCGCGACGAACTGCGGCGGTTGCTGCTGGACGTGCGCCAAACCGCCGCGGCCATGATGCTCAGGGAGGTCCACCGCGACCAGTACGAGCGGCGGCTTCAGGAGTCGGCGCTGGCCGACCTGCTCACCCGCGGTGTCGACCCGGGGGTGCCTGCCGCCCTGCTCGGACTGCAGCGCGACGCCAGGCATGCGGTCGTCGCGCTCGGCGCGGACACTCCGTCGTCCCGCTCGCTGATGTTTCATGTCCAGGCACTGCGCCCCGGGTCGAGGAACGCCCGGGTGGGCACCGACCTGCTCGTCGTCGTGCCGCTCCTGGACGACGAGGCCGGGGAGGCCGACGTGGCGGCCGCGTTGACGACGCACCTGAGCCGGGTCTCCGGCGGCGCCCCGGGGGTGGTGTCGCTGGGGCCTGCCGTCAGCGCCCTCTCGGACCTGCACCGTTCCGCGACGGTGGCCCGCCAGGTCCGCGCCGCGGCACTCCTGAAAAGCTCTGCGGTACAGCGTGATCCGGGAACCACGGCGACGGTTCTCACGGCCGCCGATGTGGCCGACGCGCTGGCCCTCATCCGGGTGGCCGACCTCCTCGAACCGATGGCTCGCACCATTGCCGAACCGTTGGAGGTGCTGCGCGGGCACGACACCGACCACGGCACCGCCTTCGTCGACACGGTGGCCGCGGTGCTCGCGCACCCGGGAAACCTGTCCGGGGCGGCCCGGGAGTTGGGGATCCACGCCAATTCGCTGCGCTACCGCCTGGACCGGATCGGTGCGGTCTCCGGTATCGACCTGAACTCGGCCGCGGCGCGGCTTCGGGCATCCCTTGGTCTGTTGCTGTGGGAACGGGATCGGGAACACCCATCCGGGCCGGCACTCTCCTGAACTCACAAAAACCGGGCCCTTCATTAGTGTCTTTCGGAGAGAAAATTGCAGGGGATGCGGTGCGGGTCTCACATTCGAACGAAGAACCGGGCCGAATTCCTCGGTCCGATGCCCCTCGGCGGCACCGGTCGGTTTCATAGGGTTGCGCTGTGATTGATGCACCGCCACGCGCCGGACACGTCCTGCCCAGCCCGGACACGCTGCTGCGCCGCCGGGGAGAGGTTGTCGCCGGCGTGGCCGGCCGGAACTTCATCGACGACCTGCACCCGTTGTGCGGGGTGATCGATCTGGACACGCTCGACGAGCTCATGGGGGCCCTGACCGAGGCCTATCCGCCGGGTCTGCCGGCGTTGCACACCATCGCGGCCAAGGCGATCACCCTGCGCCCGGTTCTGGCCCGGTTCGCCAGGGCCGGATTCGGCTGCGAGGCGGCCAGTCCGGGCGAGCTCGAACTCGCGCTGGCGGCCGGCTTCCCCGCGGACCGCATCGTATTCGACTCCCCGGCCAAGACCACGGCCGAGATCGGCCGCGCACTCGACCTCGGGATCTCGTTCAACATCGACAATTTCGAGGAACTGGCCCGGGTCGACGAGGCGATCGCACGGGGCGGTGAGCACCGGTCGACCATCGGCGTGCGGATCAACCCGCAGACCGGGGCGGGCGCGATCGGTGCCATGAGTACCGCGACCACCACGTCCAAGTTCGGAATCGGGCTGGCCGACCACCGTGAGCGCATCGTCGACGCGTTCGCGTCCCGTCCGTGGCTGACCCAGCTGCACGTGCACAGCGGCTCGCAGGGGCTGGCCCTCAGCCATGCCGCCGAGGGGGTGTGCCTGGTCGCCGAACTCGCCACAGACATCGCAGAACGCGTTGGGCGGCAACAGGTCACGCGGATCGACATCGGCGGCGGGCTGCCGGTCAACTTCGACTCCGACGAGATCACGCCGACCTTCGCCGAGCATCGGGCCGTGCTGCAGGCCGCCGCCCCCGCGCTGTTCGACGGCAGCTACACCCTGGTGACCGAGTTCGGGCGGGCCTTGACGGCCAAGGCGGGCACGATCGTCGCGCGGGTGGAGTACACCAAGCGCACCGGCGGCCGGCCGATCGCGATCACCCACGCCGGGGTGCACGTCGCCACCCGCACGATCTTCGCGCCCGAGGCGTGGCCGCTGCGCATCGACGTCTACGACCCGCTGGGGCGGCGCCGCGACGAAGCCGCACAGGTCCAGGACGTCGCAGGCCCGGCGTGCTTCACCGGCGACATGCTCGCGGTCGGGCGGGAACTGCCCCCCATCCGCCAGGGCGATCTGGTGGCCATCCCCGAGACCGGCGGTTACTACTTCTCCACCCACTTCTCCTACAACGCGTTGCCGCGACCCGCCGTCTACACCGTCGAGTCCGATCCCGACGGTCGCAGGCGCTGGTCGGTGGCCCGCCACGCCCAGTCGATCGAACAGGTCGTCGCCGAGGCGGGTGAACCGTCCCTGGTGCCGGTCTGAGGTCGGTGCCCGTCTGAACAACCCTCCACCGCAACACCTTCAGCCGAATCGAGACCGCCAATGTCCTCATCCACCGAACCCCGTTCCGGCCTGGCCAGGTCGCTGAAAACCCGGCACATGACCATGATCGCCATCGGGGGTGCCATCGGTGCGGGCCTCTTCGTCGGCAGCGGGGCGGTCATCCAGACCGCGGGCCCCGCGGCCATCGTCTCCTACTGTCTGGCCGGCGCCCTGGTGCTGTGTTCACTGCGGATGCTGGGCGAGATGGTGGTCGCCAAGCCGAGGGCCGGGTCGTTCGCCGATTACGCCAGGATCGGCATCGGGCCGTGGGCCGGATTCACCATCGGCTGGCTGTACTGGTACTACTACGTGATCATCATCGCGGTGGAAGCCGTGGCGGGCGCCCAGATCCTGCACGTGTGGGTGGGGTTGCCGCTGTGGGTGATGGCCATGCTGCTGATGGCCGTGATGACCGTCGTCAACCTGATCTCGGTCAAGTGGTTCGGCGAGTTCGAGTTCTGGTTCGCCGGTATCAAGGTGGCCGCCATCGCGGCGTTCATCATTCTCGGCCTGCTGTGGGTCGTCGGGGTGTGGCCGGGCGACACCGGGGGACTGACCAACCTGGTGGCCCATGGTGGCTTCGCCCCCAACGGATTCGGTGCGATCCTCAGCGCCGTCGTCGTGGTGATCTTCGCGTTCGGCGGGGCCGAGATCGTCACCATCGCCGCCGCGGAGAGCGCCGAGCCGGCCAAATCGGTGGCCAAGGCCACCACCGGCGTCATCTGGCGCATCATCCTGTTCTACGTCGGCTCGATCTTCCTGGTCGTGTGCATCCTTCCGTGGAGCGACGGGTCGGTGCTGTCCAGCCCGTACGTCGCGGCCCTGGAGAACCTGGGGATCCCCGGTGCCGGGCTGATCATGAACTTCGTCATCCTGACCGCCGTGCTCTCGGTGCTGAACTCCTCGATCTACACGTCGTCGCGCATCCTGCGGGTCCTGGCATCGCACGGTGACGCACCCGAGTGGCTGGTCAGAACCGATGCCCGCGGTGTCCCGTCGCGAGCGGTCCTGGCCAGCACGGCGGTCGGTTGGATCTCAGTGGGCCTGGCCTACATCGCCCCCGACTCGCTGTTCCTGTTCCTGGTGAACTCCTCGGGCGTCATCGCGATCTTCATGTACGTGATGATCGCGGTATCGCAGCTGCGGGTGCGCCGGGCCATCGAACGCGAGGACCCGTCCAGGCTGAAACTCAAGATGTGGCTGTTCCCGCAGCTGACCATCGCGGTCATCGTGGCCTATGCCGTCGTTCTGGTAGCCATGGTCTTCAATGCTGATCAGCGCGTGCAGCTGATCGCCAGCCTGGTCAGCCTCGGCGTGGTGCTCATCGCCTACACCCTGCGCAAGCGGTACGGGACGGTGCCGGTGCAGGCCGACCTCGCCGAGGACGCAGACCTCGCGTGAGCGCCCAGTTCACCAGGGCGTGGTCCGGGCTGCCGAACGCGGTGACCAGCTCCGCGCGTGTCACCGACTTGTCCACCGGCGAAATCCTGTGGCAGCACGGCCCGGATCGCGCGGTCAAGACCGCGAGCGTGGGAAAGATCTTCCTGCTGGCCGAGGTGGCCCGCCGGGTCGAGTCCGGGACGCTCGACCCCGGCGAGGTCGTCGCGGCCACGGCCGACGATCGGGTGGCCGACTCGGGCGTCCTCTACCTGCTGCAGGGGCAGGATCACCGCATCGATGACCTCTGCCTGCTGATCGGGGCGGTCAGCGACAACATGGCCACCAACATCCTGCTGCGGCGGCTCGGGCTTACCGATGTGCAGCGTGCGACCGGGGATCTGGGGTTCACCGTCAGCGGATTGCGGGACCGGGTGCGGTTGAACCGCCCCGAGGACGACCCGCTGACCCTTTCGGTGGGCAACGCCGCCGAGCTCTGCGACTTCGTCGCCCGACTCGACGCGGGGGCGATTCACAGTGCGGCGGTGGGGGAGCGGGTGCGGCGCTGGCTCGGCGTGAACACCGACCTTTCCATGGTGGCCCAAGCCTTTTCACTGGATCCGCTGGCGCACACCGAACCCGATCACGGCTTCGAGCTCTGGAACAAGACCGGAACCATCTCCGACGCCAGGATCGACATCGGATGCGTCGGGCACACCGCGTCCGGCCGCAGGGTGGGTTACGCGGTCCTGGCCAACTGGACGTGGGGCGAGGACCATCGTGATCCGGTGCTCGCGGCCATGCGGCGGGTGGGCTCGGAGATCCGGCGGCACTTGGAGACCGGGTAGGTCTACGCGGGTTCGGCGACGCCGGTGATCTGGTCGGCGATCGCCCGCAGCGCCTCCAGATCGGACACGTCGAAGGGCAGCGACGGCACCCCGACGATCGCCACATGCGGGTTGGCCCCGGTGAACCGGGACAGCAGCCGCAACTCGCGTTTGGCGGTCTGGGCGCGCTCGGCGTGCACCCGCAACACCCCGGCCGTCAGTGATTCGGGATCATCGGCCGACAGGGTGTCGGCGGCCTCCTCGGCCTTCTCGGCGTGCAGATCGCACAGCGTGGGATGGGTCCGGTTGAGGATCAGGCCGGCCAGCGGCATGCGTTCCCCGGCCAGGCGGTCGACGAAGAACGACGCCTCCCGCAGGGCGTCCGGTTCGGCCGCCGACACCACCACGAACTGGGTACCGCGACGCTTGAGCAGCTCGTATGTGCGGTCCGCCTTCTCCCGGAAGCCGCCGAACGTCGCATCCAGCGATTGTACGAAACCGGCTGCGTCGGAAAGCATCTGCGATCCCAACACGGTCGACAACGCCTTCATCGCCAGGCCGACCGCCCCGGTCACCAGCTTGCCGAAGCCCCGCCCGGGGGCCAGCAGCATCCGCCACAGCCGGCTGTCCATGAAGCTGCCCAACCGTTTCGGCGCATCGAGGAAGTCCAGCGCGTTACGGGACGGCGGGGTGTCCACCACCACCAGATCCCACTTGTCCTCGGCCAGCAGCTGGCCGAGCTTCTCCATGGCCATGTACTCCTGCGTGCCCGCCAGCGAGGTGGCCACGGTCTGGTAGAACTGGTTCTCCAGAATGGCGTCGGCCCGGCCGGGTCCGGAGTACTGGACCACCATCTCGTCGAACGTGCGCCGCATGTCCAGCATCATGGCGTGCAGTTCGCCGGTCACCTCGGGGGCCAGTGGAACCCGCTGCGGGGTATTGCCCAGATCTTTGATGCCGAGCGCCTGGGCCAGCCGTTTGGCCGGGTCGATCGTGAGCACCACGACCGTGCGGCCGTACTCGGCGGCCCGCAGCGCCATCGCGGCGGCCGTCGTCGTCTTCCCGACACCGCCTGCGCCGCAACACACTACGACGCGGTTGGCGGTATCGGACAGGATCGAGTGCATGTCAAGGGCGGGTGGTTTGGTGCTCATCATCTGACCCCCTGCTGTTCGAGCGCTTGGGCGAGTTCGTACAGGCTGCCCAGGTCGACGCCGTCGTTGAGGGCGGGCAGTTCCAGCCGGGGCACGTCGAGGGCATCGAGAAGTTCGGCGCTCTCGGCACGGGCCGCGATCCGGGTCGCATGCTGGATGGTCTCGGTGAGAAGCCCGGCGAAGTCGGTGTCGGACAACGTGATTCCGGCTTTGGTGAGGCCGTCGCGCACCGTGTCGGCGTCCGCGTCGCCCTCGGCCGCCTTGGTCAGGTCGTCGGCGGATAGGTAACCGGGGATGTTGCGGTTGACGATGACGCTGCCGATCGGCAGCCCCATCTGCTGGAGCTCGTCGATGGCCTCGAGCGTCTCCTGGATCGGCAGTGCCTCCAGCAGGGTGACCAGATGGATGGCGGTCTGCTCGGAGTGCAGCAGCTTGACCACGCCGTCGGCCTGCGAATGCACGGGGCCGCCCTTGGCCAGCTCCGACACCGCCTGGGTGACATCGAGGAATCGCGGGATCCGGCCGGTGGGCGGGGAATCGACTACAACGGCGTCGTAGGCGGTGCGCCCGGATTTAGAAGCCTTGGGCCCCTTGTTGATTCGGGTCACGATCTCTTTGATCTTGCCGGTGAGCAGCACATCGCGCAGGCCCGGCGCGATGGTGGTGGCGAACTCGATGGCGCCGATCCGGCGCATCGCCCGGCCGGCCAGGCCGAGGTTGTAGAACATGTCGAGGTATTCCAGGAAAGCGGCCTCGATGTCGATGGCCAGCGCGTTGACCTGCCCACCGCCCTCGGCGGTGGCGATCTTGACCTCGTCGTAGGGCAACGGGGGCACATCGAACAGCTGCGCGATGCCCTGCCGCTCCTCGACCTCGACCAGCAGCACCCGGCGGCCGCCCGCGGCCAGCGCCAGGGCCAGCGCCGCGGCGATGGTGGATTTGCCGGTACCGCCCTTGCCGGTGACGAAGTGCAGTCGGGCCTTGGTCAGCCGCGACGGCCAGCCGAGGTGTTTGGCGCCGCTCTCAGTGGTTGCCACCTGTGCATGCTAACCAAGGCGATCCGCCGGACCGATAAGCTCGCCCCCATGAGCGAACCGATTCGGTGGGAGTACGCCACGGTGCCGTTGCTGACGCACGCCACCAAACAGATCCTCGATCAATGGGGGGCCGACGGCTGGGAGCTGGTCTCGGTGCTGCCCGGACCGACCGGGGAACAGCACGTCGCCTACCTGAAGCGGGCGAAATGACCGCCGGGGGGTGGTCGGCGCGGCTGACCGAACTCGGCATCGAGCTGCCCGAGGTGGTGGCGCCGCTGGCGGCCTATGTGCCCGCGGTGCGGACCGGAAATCTCGTCTACACCTCGGGCCAGCTGCCCATCCAGGGCGGTGAGCTGGCCGCTGCGGGCAAGGTCGGCGCCGAGGTGACCCCCGAGGAGGGCAAGGCGCTGGCCCGGATCTGCGGGCTCAACGCCCTGGCCGCGGTGCACGCCCTGGTCGGGATCGACGCCGTGGTCCGGGTGGTCAAGGTCGTCGGGTTCGTGGCGTCGGCACCCGGGTTCGGCGGGCAGCCCGGCGTCATCAACGGGGCCTCCGAGCTGTTCGGCGAGATCTTCGGGGAGGCGGGCGCGCACGCCCGCTCCGCGGTCGGGCTGTCCGAACTGCCCCGCAATACCCCGGTCGAGGTGGAAATCATCGTCGAGGTCGCGTGACCTCCGGCCCGGATCTGGCGCACCCGGCCTACGGGCTGCTGAGGCCGGTCGTCGAAACGGACACCGCATCGGCCTCGGTGCTGCTGTGCGACAACCCCGGCATCATGACGCTGGAGGGCACCAACACCTGGGTGCTGCGCGGACCGGGCAGCGATGAGATGGTCGTCGTCGACCCTGGGCCCGACGACGACGAGCACATCGCCCGGATCGCCGGGCTCGGCAAGATCCCGCTGGTGCTGATCAGCCACAAACACGACGACCACACGGGTGGGATCGACAAGCTGGTCGACGCCACCGGGGCCGTGGTGCGGGCGGTCGGCAGCGGGTTCCTGCGCGGGCTGGGCGGCCCGCTGAGCGACGGCGAGGTGATCGACGCGGCCGGGCTGCGGATCACGGTGATGGCCACCCCGGGCCACACGGTGGACTCGCTGTCGTTCGTGCTCGACGATGCCGTGCTGACCGCCGACACCGTACTGGGCCGCGGCACCACTGTGATCGACACCGAGGACGGCAGCCTGCGCGACTATCTGGAGTCGCTGCGCCGGCTGCACGGGCTCGGCGGCCGGACGGTGCTGCCCGGACACGGTCCCGAGCTCGGCGATCTGGCGGCGGTCACCGATATGTACCTGGCGCACCGCGAGGAACGGCTGGACCAGGTCCGCGGCGCCCTACGGGAACTCGGCGAGGACGCCGGCGCCCGGCAGATCGTCGAGCATGTGTACACCGACGTCGACCAGGAACTGTGGGACGCCGCCGAATGGAGCGTGCAAGCCCAGCTGGACTACCTGCGCAGTCACTAGGCCGAGCAGACACAAAAGTACCCCTTTTCGCTGGAAAAGGGGCACTTTTACGTCTGCTCGGCAGAAAAGCTAGCGGGCGCGGCGGGCCAGCCGCTCGGAATCCGAGATCAGCACGCTCTTGCCCTCCAGGCGGATCCAGCCGCGGTGGGCGAAGTCGGCCAGCGCCTTGTTGACCGTCTCGCGGGATGCGCCGACCAGCTGGGCGATCTCCTCCTGCGTCAGATCGTGGGTCACCCGCAGGGCGCCACCCTCCTGGGTGCCGAACCGCTGGGCCAGCTGCAGCAGCTGCTTGGCGACGCGGCCGGGCACATCGGTGAAGATCAGGTCGGCCAGGTTGTTGTTGGTGCGGCGCAGCCGGCGGGCCAGCACCCGCAACAGCTGCTCGGCGATCTCGGGCCGGTCGGCGATCCAGGCGCGCAGCGCGTCACGGTCCATCGACACCGCACGCACCTCGGTGATGGTGGTGGCACTCGAGGTGCGCGGACCCGGGTCGAAGATCGACAGTTCACCGAACATGTCCGACGGACCCATGATGGTCAGCAGGTTCTCCCGGCCGTCCGGTGAGCGTCGGCCGATCTTCACCTTGCCGGAAATGATGATGTACAGCCGATCCCCCGGCTCGCCTTCGGCGAACACGGTGTGTCCGCGCGGGAAGTCGACCGGCTGCAGCTGCTTGGTGAGTGCCGAAACGGCGGTGGGTTCGACTCCCTGGAAGATTCCGGCCCTGGCCAGGATCTCGTCCACGTTGCCCCTCTTAAGCTGTTGGATGGTAACGATCTCTAACTGGTGTTTCCTGATCAGTCTAGAGGTACGCGTTGCGCGACTAGCCCACGCTACACACGATTGGCATGTCGGGTCGCCCGAAATTCGGGATTTGTGTCGTGCGGGCGGTACAGCCGCGTCGGCAAACGCTCCTCCTCGGCACCGCCGACCCACGACCCGACCATCAGGTGCGCATCGGCCCGGTCGGCCAGGGTGGGTAGCGGGCGGGCCGCCGGGGCCCGGGTCGCGGCTGGAAGCGCCGACGGGGTGGGGGCGGGGCGGTGGTCGCGGGTCAAACTCGCTTCCAATCGGTCCAGCCCGAATGCCGCGAGCATGAGCAACCCGGGGATGAGCGCCACCAGCAACCACGACACAAGGAGGTAGTTAACACGCCGGAGGTCTCAGCGGGGTCACGAATTGTCACCGGTCCGCTGCCCGGTTTGTCGGACCCCGTCAGTACGCTGACTAGCGTGACAGCGGGCGCCGCCCGGGCCGCGAAACCGGCCAGGGCCAGGAAATGGGACACCGAAACCCCCCTCGGTCTGGTTCGACGTGCGCGCCGGATGAATCGTGAACTCGCCAAGGCGTTTCCGCATGTGTATTGCGAGCTGGATTTCACCAACCCGCTGGAGCTTGCGGTGGCGACCATCCTGTCCGCGCAGAGCACCGACAAGCGGGTCAACCTCACCACCCCCGCGCTGTTCGTCAAGTACCGCACGGCGCTGGACTACGCCCAGGCCGATCGCATCGAGATGGAGGAGTTGATCCGGCCGACCGGTTTCTACCGGAACAAGACCACCTCGCTGATCCGGCTCGGGCAGGAACTCGAGGCCCGGTTCGACGGCGAGGTCCCCGACAATCTCGACGATCTGGTCAGCCTGCCCGGGATCGGCCGTAAGACCGCCAACGTCATCCTCGGTAACGCCTTCGACATCCCGGGAATCACGGTCGACACCCACTTCGGCCGGCTGGTCCGGCGCTGGCGCTGGACCGAGGAAGAGGACCCGGTGAAGGTCGAGTTCGCGATCGGCGAGCTCATCGAACGCCGCGAGTGGACGCTGCTGAGCCACCGGGTGATCTTCCACGGCCGCCGGGTGTGTCATGCCCGCAAACCGGCCTGCGGGGTGTGTGTGCTGGCCAGGGACTGCCCGTCGTTCGGAACCGGTCCCACCGATCCGCCCACCGCTGCGGCGCTGGTCAGGGGCCCCGAGACCGAGCATCTGCTGGCGCTGGCCGGGCTGTGAGTGTCTCCGGCCGGTGGACGGTCGCGGTGCTGGTGGTCCTGGTGGCGCTGGCGGCGGCGTTCTGGATGGAGCTGCGCGACGACGCCACGACGGCGCCCGGCAGCACCCCGGCCACGGCCCGCGACCATCGCGACGCCGATACCCCCCAGGCGCTCGCCGGGCCCCGGGCCCGTGCCGACCTCCCGCCGTGCCCACCGCCCGGCCCCGGTCCGGGGCCAAGGGAGCTGGACGGCATCACCCTCGAGTGCGCCGGCGACGGCGCGCCGACCGAGGTGGCCAGGGCCCTTGCCGGGCGCACCGTCGTGCTGAACCTGTGGGCGTACTGGTGCGGGCCGTGCGCCGACGAACTGCCCGCCATGGCCGAATACCAGCGCGGACACCCCGATGTGCTGGTGGTGACGGTGCACCAGGACGAGAACGAGGCGGCCGGACTGGCCCGGCTGGCCGAGCTCGGGGTGCGGCTGCCGACGTTGCAGGACGGCCGCCGGCTCGTCGCGGCCGCGCTGCACGTACCCAACGTGATGCCTGCGACCGTGGTGCTGCGCCAGGACGGTAGCGTTGCCGGGACCCTGCCCCGCTCCTTCGTCAGCGCCGACGAGATCGCGGCGGCGGTCGAGGAGAAGATCCACTCGAGCCGATAGGAGACCCGGGGTGAGTGCCGAGCATGACGGGCCGTTCCCCCTGCTCCCCAACGCCGCCCCGGCCTGGCTCAAACCGCTGGTCGACAACCTTGACGGGGTGCCCAGCGCCTACCGCAGCCGGGTCCCGGCCGATGTGCTCGCCACCATCGTGGCGGCCAACGAGCAGGCCGCGCGGGCCGGAGCCCGCCGCGACGCCGCCGTCCTGGTCCTGTTCTCCGGGGCGCCCTCGGCACCGGGCGGAGCCCTTCCCGACGACGCCGACCTGCTGGTGACCGTGCGCGCGTCGACCCTGCGCCACCACGCCGGACAGGCGGCCTTCCCCGGCGGCGCCACCGATCCCGGCGACCGGGGCCCGGTGGCGACGGCATTCCGCGAGGCCACCGAGGAAACCGGTATCGACACCACGCGGCTGCATCCGCTGGCCACCCTGGACCGCATGTTCATCCCGCCGTCGGGGTTCCACGTGGTGCCGGTGCTGGCCTACTCCGCCGATCCCGGGCCGGTCGCCGTCGTCGACCAGGCCGAAACCGCGATCGTGGCGCGGGTGCCGGTACGGGCCTTCGTCAACCCCGAGAACCGCATCATGGTCTACCGGGAGTCCAACGCCAGCCGCTTCGCCGGACCGGCTTTCCTGCTCAACGAGATGTTGGTGTGGGGTTTCACCGGTCAGGTCATCTCGGCGATTCTGGACGTCGCGGGCTGGGCGAAACCCTGGGACACCGGCGACGTGCGCGGACTCGACGAGGCAATGGCGCTCCTCGGGCAGGAGAACGGCTACGGTGAAGCGCAACCTCGAACTGGAAATAGATGACAACTTCGCTCTGGCTTGACCTGGCCATCCTCGGCATCGCCGTCATCGCGGCCATCTCCGGCCTGCGTTCGGGTGCGCTGGGTTCGCTGCTGTCGTTCATCGGCGTGGTGCTCGGCGCGGTGGCCGGGATACTGCTCGCCCCGCACGTGATCCCGCACATCAGCGGCGACCGCACCAAGCTGTTCGCGACGTTGTTCCTGATCCTCGCGCTGGTGGTGATCGGCGAGATCGCCGGTGTCGTATTGGGCCGCGCGGTACGCGGCACCATCCGCCACCCGTTGCTGCGCACCGTCGATTCGGCGGTCGGAATGAGCCTGATGCTGGTGGCGGTGCTGGTCGCGGCGTGGCTGCTGGGGAGCTTGCTGACCTCGTCGGATCAACCCAACCTGGCCGCCGCCGTGAAGGGGTCGCGGGTGCTGTCCGAGGTCGACCGGGTCGCGCCGAACTGGCTGCGGTCGGTGCCGACCCGGCTGTCGGGTCTGCTCGACACCTCCGGGTTGCCCGATGTCCTCGAGCCCTTCGGACGCACTCCGATCGTCAACGTCGACGCGCCCGACGCGGCGCTGGCCAACGACGCCGTGGTGGCCGCGACCCGGCCCAGCGTGGTCAAGATCCGCGGTATCGCGCCGAGCTGCCAGAAAGTCCTTGAGGGCAGCGGGTTCGTGGTCGCGCCCAACCGGGTGATGTCCAATGCGCACGTGGTGGCCGGCGCCGACAGCGTGACCATCGAGGTCGGCGGCGAGACCTACGACGCGGGCGTGGTGTCCTACGACCCCAACGCCGACATCTCCATCCTCGACGTGCCCAACCTGCCCGCCGCACCGCTGTCCTTCGACGAACACCCCGCACCGCAGGGCACCGATGCAGTGGTGATGGGGTACCCGGGTGGCGGCGACTTCCTCGCCACCCCGGCCCGGGTGCGCGAGATCATCGAGCTCAACGGTCCCGACATCTACCGGACCACGACCGTCACCCGCGAGGTCTACACCGTCAGGGGCACGGTGCGCCAAGGCAATTCGGGTGGGCCGATGATAAACCGCGCGGGCCAGGTGCTCGGCGTCGTGTTCGGCGCCGCCGTCGACGATGCCGACACCGGATTCGTGCTGACCGCCAAGGAGGTCGAGCATCAACTCGACAAGATCGACAATACGGAGCGGGTGGCGACCGGCACCTGCATCAACTCCTGATCAGCCGTTGACCTGAGCGAGGTAGCGCATCAACTGCGCGTTGACCTCGTCCGGCTCCTCTTCGTGACCGAAATGTCCTGCACCGGTGAGGGATACATAGCGGCCGTGCGGTGCGTAGCGCTGGGTCCGGTACACCGGGTCGGCCAGCACGTACGGATCGGCGTCACCGCGAAGATGCAGGACCGGCACATTGATCGGGCTTTTCATGGAGCGCATGAACCGCCTGCCGTCACCGCGCAGCTGGCTGCGCACCGCCCACCGCTGGTACTCCAGCGCCGAATGCGCGGCGCCCGGAATCTGGATGGCCTGCCGCAGATGCCGCACGGTCTCGGAAAAGTCATGGCTGGACTGCCATTTCGCCCCGGCCCTCGACCGGATCAGCCGCTCAAGCTCGGCGGCGTCATGGCGGGTCAGCTGGTGTTCTGGCCACATCGGCAGTTGATAGCGCAGCATCCACGGCAGCAGGGCCCGCCGCTGGTCGCGGCGGGCCAGCGCCGAGGCCCGCAGCGCCACCGGATGCGGTGAGCTGATCACGGCGATCGCCCGCACCGCGCGGGGGTGCAGCATCGCCGTCGCCCAGCACACCAGCCCGCCGTCGGCGTGGCCCACCAGGGTGGCCGTCTTGTGTCCGAGTGCGCGCACCAGGCCCGCGGTGTCGCCGGCCAGGGTCCAGCCGTCATATCCGCGGGGCGGCTTATCGCTGTCGCCGTAGCCACGCAGATCGACTGCCACCACGCGGGCCCCGGTCAGGCCCCGCAGCTGATGGCGCCACGACCACCAGAACGAGCCGAAGCCGTGCAACAGGATGACCAGCGGGCGGTCTTCGTCGGCGCTCTCGCCCTCGCTCGCATGGTCGGGCTGCGAACTCTCGCCCCCGCTCCCATGGTCGGGCTGCGAGCTCTCGCCCTCCACCACATGGAAGCGAACGCCGTTGGCGTGCACCTGACGATGCCGCCATGGCCCGTCGATCCGGGTGATCGACGGGTCGGGTGGGGGCATTACCAGCCGGACGGGTCGGTCGCGGCCTGCTTGTCCGCAGCGGCGGGAAGCGCGGCGTCCTTCTCGTGGCTGGGGGTCAGCGCTTCGCGGGTCTCCTTGACCGATTCGATCGTCTGGCGCGGACCTCGGATCCGTCGCACCTTCAGGAAGCCGAACAGTGCGAGCGCCGCGGTGAACAGCACCATGATCCCGAATACGATCAGGAACGAGACCCAGCGCCACAGCCAGGTGTCGAGCAACTCGGCGAGGAAGAAAAAGAAGAAGAACGTCGAATAGAACAGCACCACCAGCGCGGCGATGAAGAACACGCTGCCGGTCAGGCCCTTTTTGACGTCGCGGGTGATCTCGGCTTTGGCCAGTTCGACCTCGGCGCGCACCAGCGTCGATACCTGCGAGGTGGCGTCCTTTACCAGCGCCCCGATCGACGGGTCCGGCTTGGCGGCGTGCGGATCCACCAGCGGAATCGAGGTCACCGTTGCCGGAACGCCGTTCTTACGGTCGTCAATGCTCACGGAACTTCCTCCCCGGATCCGGATGTGAGTTTCGCGGTTCATGTTGCCATGTGGAGGTGGGGCGCGACGATCCCGGCCGACATCTGGGCCCAAGTACACTGCCGGATGTTCATAAACATGCGCGGGTCGGACGCGTCGATTGGAGGGCTCTTGACGACGAGACGCCGCCGGATTCTGCTCGTTGGCGCACCGCTGCTGGCCCTGCTCGCGTTGGTGTTCGCGCCCGCCTCGCTGGCCGATGCTCCGGTCGTTCTCGGCGGCGGTTCGGGCATCGTGGTCAACGCCGACGCGTTCTGCACGCTGACGACGATCGGGCACGACAACGCGGGCCGGCTGATCGGTTTCACCTCGGCCCACTGCGGCGGTCCGGGGGAGGTGGTCTCGGCCGAGGGCTTCCCGCAGGCCGGTGTGGTGGGCAAGATGGTCGCGGGCAACGAGCTGCTCGATTATGCGGTGATCGAATTCGATCCGGCGAAGGTCACGCCGACCAAGAACGTCAACGGTTTCGAGATCGACGGCCTCGGCCCCGATCCGTCGTTCGGCCAGATCGCCTGCAAACTGGGCCGCACCACCGGCTATGCGTGCGGCGTCACCTGGGGGCCCGGGCAGGATCCCGGCACGATCGTCAACCAGGTGTGCGGTCAGCCGGGCGACTCCGGGGCACCGATCACCGTCGACAACAGGCTGGTCGGCATGCTGCACGGCGCCTTCACCGACGAGCTGCCGACCTGTGTGGTCAAGTTCGTGCCGTTGCACACCCCGGCGGTGACGATGTCGTTCAACACCCAGCTGGCCGATATCACGGCCAAGAACCGGCCGGGTACGGGTTTCGTGCCCATTCCCTAGGCCGAGCAGACACAAAACTGCCCCAAAACCAGTGTTTTGG
>NZ_JBSFPX010000139.1:0-20632 GCF_053588415.1 Mycobacterium sp. NPDC003449 | reverse complement strand
GCACCGTCGGCGCTCCGCTCGATCAGGCCGCCGCGGCCCTGTCCGGCGATGCCGATGCGGCGGAGCTGTCGGACCGCATCCGGGCGCTCGGCGCCGAACCACGCACGGCGATGCTGCTCGGCTCGGCATTGTCGGCGCGGCAGGCGTTCGCCGAGATCGTCTACCACGCACTCGATCCCGATGAGGATCGGGTGATGCACCGGCCCGTCGCGGTCGGCGTCTTCTACACCAAGCGCGGCCGCGTCGTCGCCGCTCCCAGCCATTCGCCGAGCGGTCAGCTGTGGACCACACTCAAGCCCGGGTCCGACCACGCCATCAAACAGGCCATCGACCAACTCGTCGAGCTTTCCGGCTACAGATGGGGGGACTACTAGATCGCAGCACGGTCCTTGACTAGCAACGATTCGACTACTGAGGAGCACTTATGGCTACATCCCTAACTCCGCAAGAGGCGGAGACCAAGATCGGGCAGGTCGACGAGGCGATGACTACCGCCAGGACGCTGGCCAACAACATCCTGGAGCGCGCCGAGACCATGACGGCGAGCTCGTGGCTGGGCGGTAAGGCGCAGAAGTTCGCCGGCATGATGACCCAGCATCACGACGACTTCACCGCCGTCATCACCCAACTCACCCAGGTGGCCGAGACCGGCAAGAGCAATATGCGCACGCTGGCCAACATGGACTCCGACTAGTTCAGCAGAAGGAAGGTCTTGACCCATGGTAGATAAGATCCACTACGACTACGGCTCCAACCACGATGCCCTGGACGCGATTCAGGGTGTGCTGAATGACGCGCAGGCGCTGCGCGAAGAGGTCGGCAAGGTTTTCAACGTGCTGCTCTCGGTCTACGAGGGCGAGGCCGCGATGGCGCTGCACCAGAAGCAGCTGCAGATCTCGAACGTGATGGACGGGATCATCCAGGACATCGCGAGCACCCGCTCGCGGGGCTCCGATCAGCAGCACGAGACCGCCGCCCTGGATTCGCACCTGGCCGGCAACTTCTAGGACCTGTCGGCGGGCCCGGTAAGCACGGATCCAACCCGGGCCCGCTCACAAGTCTGTTTCCACGAGCGCGAGAGGGCGATACGGCGTGATCACTGACGATGCGGCCCCGTTGCGCCACGACGTCGATCCGTGGTTCATGACCGGCTTCGACTTCAGATGCCTCTGGGAGACAGCCGGTCTCGACCGGCTACCGTTCCCGCTCGCGTACCGCAATCGCAAACAGCGTTACATCGCCGAAGTCGAAGCCGACAGACAAGCCGCCCTGGTCCGACAACGCGCCGGGATGACCCCGAATCGGCTACGCATGCTTGACGCGCTTCGGTTCCCGATGTTGGTGATGACCGGGTTCGGGCGGATCGAGGATGGCGCGGGCCAGCGGATCTTCCGGCTGTTCGGCGCAATCGGCACCGCGGGGTACTGCGCTGTGGTCACCCAGGACCCCAGTGACGAACTCATCTTCGGTGAGGACATTCAGATCATCGGTTGTGCGAACGTCGACTTCCCGCAGGTCATTCTGGAGGCCCTGCCGGACTACAAACCCGGTGCCAGGTCACGGAAGGACGGGCAGTACGAGGACGAGACGCCGGCACAGGTTCTGCGCGAATCGCGCATTTCCGGGTCCATCCTGCTGTCTGGATCCTCCGAATTCAGCCAGCAGTACGAGCTTCGTAACGAGAACCACCTGACGCTGATCAACGTCGCCGACGACGGTGCGTACGTGGTGAATGAGGGTGTCAGTTCGTTCCAGATCATCCCGGCCACGATCCCCAATCTCCTGGCTGCCTTCAAAAAGATTGAGAAAGCTCAGGTTACGCAGCTGGAGGAGAGACTCACGGCGGCGAGATCGGACCGAGAGTTCAATGGCATTCCTTAGCGCGGTCTCCACCTACATTCCTGGAGGGTTGGACTGCGAAGGTCGCCCCAAGCATCTCTCCAGCAGCGCATCGGAGATGCTCTCGGTGCACGAGATGGTCGAGTTGGCCGCGCGCCGGATAGATCCCGCCGTGCTCTCGGACGCGGGCGCAGGCCTCGCCGCATCGTTCCACTGCGGCTCGTTGTACCAGGGGGAACACTTCTGGCCCATCCAGAACTCGCTGCAACAAGCCGTCCTCGGACGGGAGTCGGGCGGCGCCGCCGCCGAGGTCCGGCAGTTCTGCTCGGGCGGACTGTACGGTGTGATGCTCGCCGACGCCGTGCTCGAAGCCGGTTGGGCCGGCGATTACGCCCTGGTGACGGGTGGCGACAGCAACTTCTTCTTCGACCGTTACGAGTATGCGTCCAACCCGGTGACCGAGGGCTCGCTGATGGGTGACAGCGCCTTCTGCACGGTGCTGAACCGCCACGACGGCTTCGCGCGGATCCTGTCCGTGGCCGCCAACTCACTCAACCCGGCCGCGGACATGATGCGCAGCAGGCCCGACCGCGGGATCGACGACCCGTCGTTTCCCGGGCTCGCCGAATGGGCGTCGAGGTTCGCCGCCTACAACCGGGCCCACCCCGGCATGGCCGCCGATATCGGCATGGCCAGCTTCCAGTCCGCCGTCAAGACCGTCACCGAGTGCTATCGGCGTATCGAACTCGATCCGGGCGAGATCGACTGGTTTGCACCGTCTTTCATCGAACCGGTGGATGTCACCGATTCGCTGGCCAAACACGCTCTGCTGCGACCCACCCCCGGCCTGCACGAATTCGCCGCGGGGGTCGGCCATCTGACCGTGTCGGATTTCTGCGTGAACCTCGCCTATCTCATGAACAACCGGGTCGCCAAGGTCGGCGACCTGATCATGCTGTTCGCGGCCGGAAATTTCCTGACCGCCGCAGCCGTGCTGATCCGAATCGAGAAAGAGGTGACGCTGCCATTCGACACCTTGCCATGAACGCCTATCATCTGACGACAACGGTTGGAGATCGAAAGCATGACTAATCCTTTTGCCGGCCTGGACGCCGACACCGGTGACGGAAAGCTCTACCTCGATGACGAGGTGAAAAAAGCCGTCGAGACTGCCTTCACGCCGTACAACACGGCATTGCAGACTCTGATAAACGACGCCCTTGACGACACCACGGGGTATTTCGGCACCACGGGGAACGAGTTGGCGAAGATTCTCGAAGAGACGTTCAACGGGCGCGGCAAGTCAATGACGGATTACCTGAAGGAGCAGCAGTCTCAGGCCACCGCCTTCAAGAAGACCGCTCAGGACGCGGCAGCAGCTCAAGAAGCCGCGGAAAACGATTAGTCCGGTAGACCGTGATCGGAGGTAGCGACCCATGGGGAGCTTCGGAAATGATATGGGCGCCCTGTTCGGCGGCGAAATGTACAGCTCCAAGGCGAACAACTGGTCGAATGACGAGTGGAAAGCCGTTATGGGGACGGACAAACCTGAGAATTACTGGGACCAGATCAATCAGGACAATGTCGCCAAAGTAGAGAACAAGGCCGAAACCGAAGCCCCCAAGTGGGATATGACCGACGAACACGGCAACAAGCTGAAAATCAACGAGGTCGATAACGCGCTGTCCGACAGTACTGCCTCCAACTCGGTTCACGACGCGCTCACCGGGGGCCAAGCGCTCAACTGGGAGTCAAAGACCTTCGAAGAACTGAACAATGAGAAGAAGGCGCTGAACTACGGCGCGCTCCAGGACCTCGCCACCGCGTGGAAGACGCACGGAGGCGACCTCAAAGAAGCATCCGAGGATTTTAAGATAGATACGACAACGGCGATCACCGGAAAATGGAAAGGTGAAAGCGCCTCCGCGGCCGAAGCGGCGACAAAGCATGTCACGGAGAATTCGATTTACAAATTCACTCCCTCCGCGGACGAAATTGCGAACCGGCTGACCATTCTTCACGGCGCCTTCAAGCACATCCATGACAATTTTCCCAAATACACCGAACATAAACTGATCGATAATTTCATGGGCTACAACAAGGCCGATCTCGATAGAGAAGTCGCGGCGTACAACACGCGATATCATTTCGACGGTGAAGGCCATCTGCTGCTCAGCAACGGCCAGTACGTATCTATAGAGAGTGCGGTCGAGGACGCGAAAAAAATTCGGCAATCGGTCGAAGATTATAACGACGCGGTATCGCTCTTTGATAACACCTACAACCCGACGGTCCAGGAGGTGACCACAAGTTTTCCCATACTTCCGCCGCCACCTGATCTGAAGTTCGGAGACCCCGGCAAGCCGGGGGGCCCTGGTGGACCCGGTGATGGCCCCGGCACCGGCCCCGGCGGTGGCCCAGGTATGGGCAATCCGAATCTGGGTGGCGGCCCGAGCATGCCGAAACTCGATAACCCGAAACTCGGGAACCCGAGTATCGACAAACCAAAAATCGACAACCCCTCGATCGAGAACCCCAACCTTCCAGACACGAATATCCCGGATCCCAAGAACCCGACGGGCCTGGACGGGCTGACCGATCCCGCCAAGTCAGCGACGGATGCGGCGACGAACGCGGCCAAGGACGCCATGGGCCAGGCCATGGACGCCGCCAAGAACGCCGGCCAGGGCGGCCCGCCGCCCCCCATCGGGGCTGGCGGACCGCCCGAGGGAGTTCTCGGCCTCGGACCAAAGGGGCTCGGCGCCGGCGGTGTCCCCGGTGCCGGGGCCGGTGGCGGCGGGATCGGCAAGGGAGCCGGAGGTATCGGCGCAGGCCTGCCGCTGAAGGGCATGCCGAGCGGAATCGGTACCAGCGCCGCCGAAACCACCGCGGCAAAAGCGCCCACCGGAGCAAACGGCCCCGGCGCCGGCCTCGGCGGGGGTGCGGGCTCGCCCGGAGCCGGCGCCCCGGCCGCAGGGCAGCGTGGCGATCAGAACGGCAAAGGCCACCAGGTCAACAAGGCGCTACGCCGAAAGAAGAACGGCAAGGACGTCATCGGTGACGCCGAGGCCGCAGTTGCCGTGGTGGGCGCCAGCGAAGACGACGATCAGGCTGACGGCACGGCTGTGGAACAGCCTGAACAGCGCCGCCGGGTCCCGCAGCGGGGCCCGGTTTGGCAACCGGACTCCGCGGTGCAGAACGCACCACGGCGGGTTCCCCCGTCGCCGCAGCGTGGTTCGCTGTCATCTGATTGACCGAGACGAGTAGTGGCCCCCGCGGCATCGCCATCCGCGTGGGCCACTACTCACATGTCAGATGGAATCTTGTTGTTCCAGCAGGTCAGCGGTGACGCGAAGACCGTTCGAGTAGAAGTCGAGAAGCTCGGTCTTGGCGGTGATCGATCCGTCCACCCAGTCCCGTTGTGCCTTGTACCCTTTGTCGCCGTCGGCGAACTGTTTTCCGATCTTGTCGTGGCCCCATGCCTCGCCCTCACCACTGAGCATCTGCATCAAGGTTGACTGCACGTCTTTCATCCTGCCGCTGATATCGGCGAGATACCTCGAGTTCCAGCGTAGATCGTTCGGTGTAAGCCCAAGTGGACTGGTCAAGGTCGACTCCTTCTAATCGGGACGACGAGATGGCCCGAATGGGCCCGGGTGCGCGGCGAATCCCTAACGGAGAGGGTTGAATTCGCGCAGAGAATCGGGTTCCTTGCCGGTCGTGACGTATTCGGCGAGCAGTCGTCCGGTCACCGGGCCGTGCGCCAGGCCCCACATGCCGTGACCGCCCGCCACGTAGACACCCGGCGCGGCCGCGCCGATCAGCGGGCGTCCGTCCGGGGTGACCGGCCGCGGACCTACCCACACATCGGTGCGTTCGCCCCAGCGCACCCCGTCCAGCAGTGGTGCGGCCGCACCGACGATCGCGCCGATCCGGGCCGGCTGCGGTGGCTCGTCGGGTGAGCGGAACTCCATGGTGCCTGCGACCCGCAGTGCACCCTGGTAGGGCGTGCACGCGACCCGGACGTCGGGCAGGTAGATGGGGCCGGGGATCGGGCGGTCCACCGGCACGGTGAACGAATAGCCGCGGCCGGCCCGCACCGGCGTGCGGACCCACTGCCCGGCCAGCGATGACAGCCATGCCCCGGTGGCGATCACCGCGACGTCGGCGCTCAGCTGCCGGCCCGGAAGTTGCACCGTGACGAGGCTGTCCGACGGCTGCACATCGGTGACCCTGCCGGTCATGATCTCGCCGCCCCTGGCGATGACGGCCTCGGCCAGTCCGTGCACGAACCGGCCCGGGTCGATGTAGCGCTGGCCCTCGACGTTGATACCCGTCGTGATGGCGGCCGACGCCAGCGGAGCCTGGTCGCGCAGCGCCTGCCCGGACAGCTCGGTCACCGTCACGGTCTGCCCGATCGCGGTCAGCCGGCGCAGTTCGGTCATGAGATGTTCGGCCTGCTGGGCGGATTCGAACAGCGCGGTGATCGGTGCGTCGGTGGTGGGCACGTCGACGCCGTTGGCGGTGAGCACGTCGTAGGCCTCGAGGCATTCGGCGTTGAACTGCAGGTTCGCCCTGGCCGCCCGATTCCACGAGGAGATCCGGCAGTTCGCCGCGAACCGGGCCAGGAACGTCCACAGACCGGGATCGGCGGTGAGGGGGATGTGCAGCGGAGCGTTCGGGTTGAGCAGTGATCGCAGGCCGTAACGCAGCACCGAGGGATCGTTGAGCGGGATGGTCAAGGTCGGCGAAACCCAGCCGGCATTGCCCCACGAGGAGCCCGCGGCCACCCCGGTCCGGTCCACCACCGTTACCCCGACCCCGCGCTCCTGCAGGAACCACGCGGTGGACAGGCCGACGATGCCCGCTCCCACGACGACCGCGGACCGCGGACCGCCGTCGATCCGTTCGACGCCGACCATCACGCCACCTCCACGATGTTGCTCGGACAACTCCATGGTGTGGGGGAGTGGCCCCGAACCGTTTGACCTGCCGGGACAAAAAATGTGGACGGGATTGTCGAGCTACGACAAATCCTCGATCGCGGCGAGTTCGATCATCATCGCCAGCCGTTTGCGCGCATCGTCGAGATCGAGCGTGGTCACCTCGGCCATCCGGCGCATCCGGTAGCGCACGGTGTTCTCGTGCACACCGAGCGTCCGGCCGGCCTCGGCGAGATCCCCCTGGGCCTCCAGCCAGGCCCGCAACGTCGCCGCATACTGCGTGCCCTGGGTCCGGTCGTTGGCCCGGAGCTCGGCGACCGGCCCCCGCCGAGGCGCCCGGCCGGACCGCGCGGCGATCCGCAGGCGGTGCAGCAGGATGTCGTCCCAGGCCTCGTCATACACCGGTGGCGGGCCGCCGGGACACACCTCGTGCAGGGCCAGGCACTCGTCGGCCTCCCGGCGGGCCAATACCAGCTCGGCCACCCCGGCCGGACCGCTGATCCCGGCGAGCACCGCCACCGGTTCGGGCAGGGCGGCCCGCAGGCCCGACACCCAGTGCCGGGCAGCGCCGGCATCCGGGTCCGCACCGGGCAGCACCGTGTAGACGGTGTTGCCGTCGAGTGCGCTGCGACTCGGCCGTGACCAGCCGAACCCCGTGGTGGCCCGCTCGAACGCGAGCAGCAGCGCGGCGTGCCGCTCGTCGTCGGTCTGGGCCCGCAGCGCGATCACCCGCAGCGGACCCTGCGGGAGCGCCAGGCGGCTGGCCACCGTCGTCGCGTCGGCGGCGCCCTCCAACAGCCGGATCACCGACTCCGATTCGACCTGCCGTTCCAGGTCCGCGCTGGCCCGGGAACGCAGCAGATGCATCGCCACCATGCGGGCCCCGTCGGCCAGTGCCGAGCGCCGGGCGTCGGTCAACGGTTCGGCACACGCCACCCACACCGAGCCAAGCAGGGCCCGGCCCGCGCGGGCCGCGACCACCATCCGCCCGGTCAGGCCGTGCGCCGGATCGCTCGCCACGTACAGCGGCTCATCGGATTCGGCAAGGTGGCGCAGAACCCCCCGGGCTTCGAACACCGCGCGCAACCGGTCCGGTGCCTGGCGGCCCAGGATCGTCTCGGCGCGGGCCGGGTCGGCATGCTGTTGCAGCCGCGAGTACGCCAGCACGCGCGACGCCCGGTCCTCGATGGTGACCGCGCCGCCCGCCACCTCGGCCAGGCTGTCGGCCAGCGCGAACAGGTCGGTCGGACCCCGGCCGGACTCGGTCTCCCGGCCCTCGAGGACCAGACCGTAGACCACCGCGGCCAGCTCACTCCACGAGACCTCGGGGTCCACCGTCATGATCGCGATGCCAACATCGGGACCGGGTTCGTCGAGATCGCGGATCAGCACCACCACGGCACGGGCCGCGGCCGCCCATTCGAGCGCTTCGGCGACCGAACCCGCCCCGACCGCCAGCAGCACGTCACCGATCACCGGCCCCGGCTCGTGCATGACGACGCTGCGCAGCTCGGTCGACCTGGGGGCGGTGCACTGCCTCAGGTGGACGCCGTAGCCACCGAGCACATTGATCAGCCGGTCCAGTGTGACCACGGACCGAGCCTAATCAGCAGACGACCGGTTACGGCCCGGCCGACAGCGTGGCCTTGCCGGTGTGTTGGTTGCCCGAGCGGTCCAGCCAGGTGAGATCGACGACGTCACCGACATAACGCCGGTCCAGCACCAGCGTCAGCGTGCGAACCGAATCCAGCCGGGTGCCGTCGAGCACGGTCAGCAGGTCACCGGGGGTCAACCCGGCCGCCTCGGCCGGGCCGCCACGCAGCACGTCCTGGATGATGACGCCGCGCCCCTGCTCGGGCGCCGTGCGCACACCGACACCGAGCAGGGTCGGCGGTCCGATGTGCACCGAGTCGGACGGGGTGCGGGACCGGATCTGGCCTGCCACCGACATCGCGTCGTTGATCGGGATCGCGAACCCCTTGCCGCCCGGCCCCATGCGGAAGTTGACCGATGCGGCCGTCGTCATACCGACCACCTGACCGGCATCGTCGACCACCGGTCCGCCCGAGTCGCCGGCCCGCACCGGTGCGGCGAACTCGATCAGGCCGCCGATCTCGTCGGTGCTGCCGGTCAGCTCGTCCTCGGCGTTGACCGTGCGGCCGAACGCGGTGATGGTCCCGACCTCCCGGGTCAGCGGGGCGTTGGTGCCCTGCGCGTTACCGAGTGCGACCACCTCCTCGCCCTGGGCCAGCGCGCCGGAATCGCCGATCGGAGCGGTGGGCAGCCCGCCCGCGCCCCGTAGCTGCAGCACCGCGACATCGTTTTCGCGGCTGTACCCGACCAGGTCCGCGGTGAAGGACCGGCCGCCGACCGTGGCGCTGATCGAGTTCGCGCCCTGGACCACGTGATAGTTGGTGAGCACCTCGCCGCCCGCGGACAACACGATGCCGGTGCCGATGCCGTAGGCCTGCTGATAGTCCACGACGGTGTCGATCCGGGCCACCGCGGGCTCCACGGAAGTGGCGGCGGAGCTGGGATCACCGGGTGCGGCCCCGGCCGGGGCCGACGGGACCACCAGGGCCGCCGCCGCGGCCAGCGCCGCCAGGATCACCGATGTGACGGATCGCGACCGCATTTTGCCCATGAATCTATTTTGGCTGTGAGTTCGCCCGCTGTCGACGCGCGCGTTACTCCTCAACTGCGACGCCACGGCGCGAAGGCCAACGCAACCGCGAACCACCGCCCTTGTTCGACGGCCGGCGGTTGCGCAGTTTGCCACGTGGGGCCTCGTCCTTTGCGGCGTCGTTTCCGGCGTCTTTTTCGGCCTCGCCGGACTCATCGGGGGTGTCGGTGGTCTCGTCCTGGCCGGTCTCGGCCTGCTCGTCCACATCGGATGCGTCGGCTTCTTCGGCTTCCGGGTCCGGTTCGTCGTCGGTGCCCGCGGCGGGTTCTTCGGCCGCCTGGGCGCTCACCTCGGTGGGCGCGTCCTCGGCGCTTTCTTCGACCTCTTCTGCCGGCTCGGACTCTTCTGCCGGCTCGGCATCGTCTGCCGGCGCTTCCGCGTCGTCCCCGGTCTTGCCCCTGCCTTTGCGGCGGGTGGTCTTCTCCCTGGTCTTGACCGGTTTCGGCGGTGGTGGGGGCAGTTCGGCGGCGAATGCCAGGTAGAAGCCGAAGATGCCGAGCAGCGCGATCGCCGCGGCGGCACCGTAGATGGCGAACAACCACTGTCCGGCGCTGTCCAGGGACAGCCAGATCTCCGAGATCGCGGTACCGAGGATCAACAGCCCGGCAACCACGTGCAGGCCGATCGACCACGACCGCAGCCGCAGCGCAAGGGTCGGTGTGGCGTACTCGGGCCGCTGGGTCCGCAGCAGCGTGAACACCACCGGAAGTGCGGTCAGCCCGATCAGCACACCGGTCACGATCCGCAGCACCAGACCGAGCGTCGGCGAGGTCTGGCCCATCAACTCCGGCCAGCGGGGAATGACGAAGAAGAAGTAGAGGCCTGCAGCGATGAGCGAGAACAGCGCATGCCAGATCACCGCGACGGTGCGGCCCATACTCCTCCTTGGTACTTCTGCTGGGCCGGGGGGCGACAGTGCCGGTCAACCGGCAGGTCGCCGCCCCGAACCCGAGTGCGGAGGATAGGGGATTTGAACCCCTGAGGGCTGTTAACCCAACCCGCGTTCCAGGCGAGCGCCATAGGCCACTAGGCGAATCCTCCGTCGGCAATGGTAGCCCAAGCCGTCACGGCTCCCGTCAAGTCGGGGGAGGGGCAGGTATTACACTCGCCATGGACCCCGCGCGGCGTCCATCCTGTGAACTCCCCCAGGGCCGGAAGGCAGCAAGGGTCAACGGGCTCTGGCGGGTGCGCGGGGTCCCCTAATGTCCCGCCCCGTCATTGCGGGGTCCTCTCGCATCGAGAACCGGTGAAAGGCGCGCCGTGTCGTTCCAGTCCCTCGGCCGCGACGAGCTACTCGCGCAGCACGAACTTCAACAGCGCAACTACCAGGCGCTTCAGGCCAAGGGCCTGAGCCTGGACCTCACCCGTGGAAAGCCGTCGCCGGCGCAGCTGGACCTGTCCAACCCGCTGCTGAGCCTGCCCGGGCCGGACAAGGATGCGTTCCGGGACCGCGACGGCACCGACACCCGCAACTACGGCGGACTGCACGGGCTGCCCGAGCTGCGGGAGATCTTCGGCGAACTGCTGGGCATCCCGGTGCAGAACCTCATCGCGGGAAACAACGCGAGCCTGGAGATGATGCACGACTGTGTGGTGTTCTCGCTGCTGCACGGCGGCGTGGACTCGCCGCGGCCCTGGATCGAGGAACCCAAGGTCAAGTTCCTCTGCCCGGCCCCCGGCTACGACCGGCACTTCGCGATCACCGAATCGCTCGGCATCGAGATGATCCCGGTGCCGATGCGCGAGGACGGCCCCGACGCCGACGTGATCGAGGAACTCGTGGCCGCCGACCCGGCGGTCAAGGGCATGTGGTGCGTACCGGTCTACTCCAATCCGACGGGCGCCACCTACTCCTGGGAGACCGTCCGCCGGCTGCTCCAGATGCAAACCGCCGCAAGCGATTTCCGATTGATGTGGGATAACGCATACGCGGTCCACACGTTGACCCCCGACTTCGTCAGGCAGGTCGACGTGCTCGGACTGGCCGAGGCCGCGGGCAACCCGAACCGGCCCCTGGTGTTCGCCTCGACGTCCAAGATCACCTTCGCCGGGTCCGGGGTGAGTTTCCTGGGCGGCTCGCTGGGCAACATCGCCTGGTACCTGCAGCACGCGGGCAAGAAGACGATCGGCCCGGACAAGGTCAACCAACTGCGCCACCTGCGCTTCTTCGGCGATGCCGACGGGGTCAGGCTGCAGATGCAGCGCCACCGCGACCTGGTCGCGCCGAAGTTCGCCCTGGTGGCCGAGATTCTCGAGGACCGGCTGGGTGAGTCGAAGATCGCCTCATGGACCGACCCCAAGGGTGGGTACTTCGTCAGCCTCGATGTCTGGCCCGGCACCGCCAAGCGCACCGTCGCCCTCGCGAAGGAGGCCGGCATCGCGGTCACCGAGGCGGGTTCGGCGTTCCCGTACCGGAAAGACCCGGAGGACAAGAACATCCGCATCGCGCCGACCTTCCCGTCATCGGACGACGTCCGCGACGCGATCGACGGCCTGGCAACCTGCGCGCTGCTGGCGGCGACCGAGTCGCTGCTGGGTGGCGAGTCCCGGCAGTCATAGGTCCTCGGTAGCCTGCATCCGTGGCTCTCTACCGCAAGTACCGCCCGGCAACCTTCGCCGAAGTCGTTGGGCAGGAGCATGTCACCGAGCCGCTGTCCACCGCGCTCAGCGCGGGCCGGATCAACCACGCCTACCTGTTCTCCGGGCCGAGGGGCTGCGGTAAGACCTCGTCGGCGCGGATCCTGGCCCGGTCGCTGAACTGCGATCAGGGGCCCACGCCGACCCCATGCGGGGTGTGCGATTCGTGCGTGGCGCTGGCCCCGAACGGACCGGGCAACGTCGACGTCGTCGAACTCGACGCCGCCAGCCACGGTGGCGTCGACGACACCCGCGAACTGCGCGACCGCGCCTTCTACGCGCCGGCCCAGTCGCGGTACCGGATCTTCATCGTCGACGAAGCGCACATGGTGACCACGGCCGGTTTCAACGCGCTGCTCAAGATCGTCGAGGAGCCGCCAGAACATCTGATCTTCGTGTTCGCCACCACCGAACCGGAGAAGGTGCTGCCGACGATCCGGTCCCGCACGCATCACTACCCGTTCCGGCTGCTGGCCCCGCGGACCATGCGCCCGCTGCTGGAACGGATCTGTGCCGAGGAAAGCGTCGACGTGGACGATGCGGTGTATCCGCTGGTCATCCGCGCCGGCGGCGGGTCCCCCCGCGACACCCTCTCGGTTCTCGACCAGCTGCTGGCCGGGGCCGAGGGGAACCGGATCGCCTATCAGCGCGCACTGGCGCTGCTCGGTGCCACCGATATGGCGCTCATCGACGATGCGGTGGAGGCGCTGGCCGCGGGCGATGCCGCCGCCCTGTTCGGTGCCGTGGAGGCCGTGATCGACGCCGGTCACGATCCGCGACGCTTCGCCACCGATCTGCTGGAGCGGTTCCGCGACCTGATCGTGCTGCAGGCCGTGCCCGATGCGGCGGCCCGCGGTGTCGTCGACGCACCCTCCGACGTGCTCGAACGGATGCGTGACCAGGCCGCCAGGATCGGTGCGGCGACGGTCACCCGCTACGCCGAGGTGGTGCACGCCGGGCTCGGCGAGATGCGTGGGGCCACGGCGCCGCGGCTGCTGCTCGAGGTGGTGTGTGCCCGGCTGCTGCTGCCGTCGGCCCACGACACTGAGTCGGCGCTGCTGCAGCGCATCGAGCGCATCGAGACCCGGCTGGACATGTCGATCCCGGCCGCCGACGGACCCGCGGCCGTGCGGGCCGCAGAGCCGGCCAAGGTGTTCACCCGGCCCAGCCAGGCGCAGCCACCTGAACCCAAGGCCGCTGAGCCTGAACCGGCGCCACCTCCGCCTCCGCCGGTGCCCGTTCCTGAGCCCGTGCCCGAGCCGGCCGCGGCGCCCGAGCCCGAGCCGGCCGTCGAGCCCGTTCCTGAGCCCGAACCTGAGCCTGCGCCCGAAGTGGTCGCCGAGCCCGAAGCTGAGCCTGTGCCCGGTGGTGAACCGAACGCCGCCGCGGTGCGCTCGATGTGGCCGACGGTCCGGGAGAAGGTGCGTGAGCGCAGCCGCACCACCGAGGTCATGTTGTCGGGGGCGACGGTACGCGCCGTCGAAGGAAAAACCCTCGTACTGTCCCATGATTCGCCGCCACTGGCGAAGCGGCTGACCGAGTCGCGCAATGCCGACGTGATCCGCGACGCCCTGAAGGACGCGCTCGGCGTGGACTGGCAGATCCGGTGCGAGGTCGGTGCCGCCGAGGCGCCCGCGGCCCCGGCCGCCAAGGCCGCCAAGCCCGCACCCCGGGTACCTGCCCGGCCGGGGCGTTCCATTCCCGAACCCGAGCCCGCGCCGGAGCCGCCACCGTCGCCGGTAGACGACGAGGAGGAGATGCTCGCCGAGGCCGGGCAGACCGAGGCCGGGCCTCGCCGCGACCCCGAGGAGGCCGCGCTCGAGCTACTCCAGACCGAACTCGGGGCGCGCAAGATCGAGGGCTGACTGTTGAGATTGCGCGCAGGGTCGTAGGAACAGCGAATTCACGACCCTGGGCGCAATCTCAACTATCGCGCGCCGGCCTGGCTACGGCGTCCACCACGGCCGCAGCGGCAGCCCGCCGTCGCGGCCGTGCTCGTCGAGCTTGACCGCGAGCACCTGGTGCAGCTGGACGACGTTGGTCTCGAAGCCCAGCCGCGACCCGGCCATGTACAGGCCCCACACTTTCGCGGTGGGCAGCCCCACCTCGGCGACCGCCTCGTCCCAGTGCTCGACGAGGTTGGCGCACCAGTCCCGCAGCGTCATCGCGTAGTGGTGGCGCAGGTTCTCCTCGTGCACCACCTCCAGGCCGACATCCTGGGCCTCGCTGATGATGCGGCCCGATCCGGTCAGCTCACCGTCGGGGAACACATAGCGGTCGATGAAACCCCCGGCGACCGCGGCCGTCCGGTTGTTGTGCCGGGTGATGGAGTGGTTGAGCAGCAGCCCCCCGGTCCGCAGCTTCGATTTCAGGAAGCCGAAATACGCCGGGTAGTTGTGCACGCCGATGTGCTCGGTCAGGCCGATCGAGGACACCGCGTCGAAACCGGACTCGGCGATATCGCGGTAGTCGCCGTGCCGCACCTCGGCGAGATCGCCGAGCCCCTCCTCGGCGATCGCTTTCTGCGCCCAGGTGGCCTGCTCGCGGGAGAGCGTGACCCCGGTGGCCTTCACGCCGTGGCGGGCCGCATAGCGCACCATGCCGCCCCACCCGCAGCCGACGTCGAGCAGCCGGTCCCCGGACTGCAGCCGCAGCTTGTCGAAAACCAGGCGGTACTTGTTGTCCTGGGCCTCCTCGAGGGTCGCCTCGGCGTCCGGATAGCAGGCGCAGGTGTAGGTCATCGACGGGCCCAGCACCCATTCGTAGAAGGTGTTCGACACGTCGTAGTGGTGATGGATGGCCTCGGCGTCGCGGGTCTTGCTGTGCCGGAAACCCTCGACCATCCGGCGCCATCGAGGCAGGGCCTCCTGCGGCGGCGGGGCGATCGGCCGCAGATGCTCGAAGCCGATGGAGCGGACGATGTGGGCGAGCACCCGGGCCGGCGGGCGCCGGAAGTCCATTTTCTCGGCGAGCGCGCACAACAACGGGTACGGGTCGCCAGGGTGCACGCCGTGCGGTTCGAGGTCGCCGGACACATAGGCGCGGGCCAGGCCGAGATCGCCGGGCGCGGTGGCCAGATAGGTGGTGCCGCGCGGGGTCAACAGGTCGAGGCCGAGGGTGGCCTCCTCGGGCCCGGCGGAACTGCCGTCGTATGCGGTGAACTTCAGCGGCAACCGGCCCGCGGCGAAGATCTCCAGGATCTCGGCCAGGCTCAGCCTTCGCTGCAGGTCATGCGCGAACTGGTCGCTGTGGTCCTTGTACGTCGTCATCGCCTCTGCACCGCCTTCGAATACAAATCAAGCAGACGTGAATCGGGGTCGTAGGCCTTCTTGACGGTCTTGTATGCCTCTCCGCCATATAGATCGTCGAAGTCTTCCCGGGTGTAGAAAGCATCGGAGTACAGGGATTTATGCCCATCGAGTTCGCCGACTTTGCGTTCGATGAGTTTGTTGGTGTGCCCTTCGGTGGGTCCGACCGGCACCGACGACCAGAAGCCGACGTTGACGTAGGTGTGCCGGGGCCGCAGCGGGTACAGCGGCCAGGAGTCGTCGTGATCGCTGCGTAACCGCAACGGGCACAACCACAGGGGTTCGATCGGCACGTTGCCGAGGAACCAGTCGAGGAACTCGACACATCGTTCTATGGGAACCTCGACATCCTGGACGACCCGCTCCCGCAGCGGGCCGCCGGTGGAACGCAGGCTGCGCTTCTCGATCCGGTCGGCGATGTCGAACCGCTGGTCGTAGCCGATCAACTTCCAGTAGAAGCTGCTGCGACGGTACCGGCGCGGCCACAACCGGCGGATCGCCGGGTGTTGCGCACCGAAAGCCCTTGAACACCAGAACCAGTCGGTATCCCACCGCCACAGATAGTCGTGAATCGTGAGACGGTCCTGCTTGCCGGTCGCGCTCTTGCCGGGGTGCTGGATGGACCGGTAGTAGATCTCCTGACCCGTGTAATCGCTGACCGGGCCAGGGGTTTTGGTCTTGATCCCGACGCACAGATAGCTCTCGTCGGCGCTGAACACCACACCGTCGAGATAGTCGACCGGTTCACCGTTGTACCCGCCGGTCTCGATGATCCGATCCATCTCGGCGATCAGATCGCTCAGCGCGTGAAAACGCAGGTGGCGCAGCGCGACAAACGGTGCCACCGGCTCCAGTTCGATCCGCAGGCGAGTGGAATAGCCCAGGGTGCCATAGGAATTCGGAAACGTGTGAAACAGATCGGCATGTCGCTCGGGTGAGGCCGTCACGACCTCGCCCGCACCGGTCAGGATGTCCATCTCCAGCACCGACTCGTGCGGCAGACCGTTGCGGAACGACGTCGACTCGATGCCGAGGCCGGTGACCGCGCCGCCCAGCGTGATCGTCTTGAGCTGCGGAACCACCAACGGCGAAAAGCCGTACGGCAGCGTCGCGGCGACCAGATCCTCGTAGGTACACATGCCCGCCACATCGGCCGTCCCGGCCTGCGGATCGACCGAGATGACCCCGGTCAGCCCGGACGTGTCGAGGCCTTTGCCCGGGGTGCGGGCCCGCGCCCGGAACAGGTTGGACGTGGGTTTGGCAAGACGCACCGTCGAGGTGGACGGGATGGCGCGATAGCTGTCGACGAGCCGCTGTACGCCGGCACCGTGAACAGACTGTGCGTCAGTCGGCACAACAGACACACATATACGCTAGTCGGCGGTTGCAGCCGATGCGACCGTAGACGCCGGCATGGCCGGATCGACACCGTTTCTTTACCAATAAGGAGCTTCACCGATGGGACAGGTCAGCGCGGTCAGCACCGTTTTGATCAACGCCGAACCCGCCGCCGTGCTCGCCGCGATCGCCGACTACCAGACTGTGCGCCCGAAGATCCTGTCGTCGCACTACAGCGGCTACCAGGTGCTCGAGGGCGGCCAGGGCGCGGGCACCGTCGTCACCTGGAAACTGCAGGCGACCAAATCCCGGGTGCGCGACATCAAGGCCACCGTCGACGTCGCCGGTCACACCGTGATCGAGAAGGACGCCAACTCGACCCTGGTGACCAACTGGACGGTGGCCCCCGCGGGCACCGGGTCCTCGGTCAACCTCAAGACGTCGTGGACCGGGGCCGGCGGGGTGAAGGGCTTCTTCGAGAAGACCTTCGCACCGCTCGGGTTGCGCAAGATCCAGGACGAGGTGCTGGCCAATCTGAAGAAGGACGTCGAGGACTAACGCGCGGGAGTGCCGGCCTGGCTGCCCAGGTATGCCGCGACTCCCCGCGCGATCGCGTCGGCGTACTTCTGCCTGCCCTCGGGGGATTTCATCAGCGAGGAGTCGACCGGGTTCTTCATATTGCCGCACTCGACCAGGATCGACGGGAACTGCGCCAGGTTGAGGCCGGCGATATCGGACCGGGCGTCGAGTCCGCCCGAACCGATGTAGGTGGCCGGCGGGATGCCCGAACCCGACAGCTGATCGCGCATGACCTTCGCGAACTGCACCGACGGCCCGGCCTGGACGTTGTTCAGCGGCGGCGAGGAGTAGAGCACGTGGAAGCCGCGGCCGTTGGCCGGGCCGCCGTCGCCGTGGATCGAGACGATCGCGTTCGGGCGCAGCGAGTTGGCCATCGTTGCGCGTTCGTCGACACACGGGCCCAGTGCGTTGTCGTTGCCCCGCGACATCGCGGTGCGCACACCCATCGCGGTCAATGCGGCCCGCACCCGCAGCGTGGTGTCCCAGGTGAACGTGTGCTCGGGGAATCCGTCCTCGGTCGAGGTGCCGCTCTCCTGACAGTTCTTGGTGCCGCCGCGACCGGTCGGGACCTGGCGGCTGATCGAGGCGTCATTGGCGCCGTTGTGTCCCGGGTCGAGGAACACGATCATCCCGGCGATATTGGACGGGGCGGCATTGGCGCGCGGGACGCCGTACGGACTGTTGACTATGGCTGGCGCGGTCACCGCGATGACCACGCTGGATATCACCGCGACGCCGACACGCAAACAAGCTGGGACTCGCACGGCCGCCACCGTAGCCCGCACGACGACTAGGCTGAAAGGCCAAACCGCCACCGACGGGCGAGAGCAACCAAGTCGAGACCGTAACGCAACCAACACGGCAAGGGGACCAGTCATGCAACCCGGAGGCACGCCCGATATGTCGGCACTGCTCGCCCAGGCGCAGCAGGTGCAACAGCAGCTGATGGAGGCCCAGGAGTCGCTGGCCAACTCGGAGGTCCACGGCCAGGCCGGCGGCGGCCTGGTGCAGGTCACCGTGAAGGGCAGCGGCGAGGTGGTCGGCGTATCGATCGACCCCAAGGTCATCGACCCGGCCGATCCCGAAACCTTGCAGGACCTGATCGTGGGCGCCCTGTCCGACGCCTCCAATCAAGTGAGCGCCATGGCGCAGAGTCGCCTCGGTCCGCTGGCCGGCGGGCTCTCCGGCTTCGGTATCCCGGGGCTCTGAGTTGTTTGAGGGTCCCGTCCAGGATCTGATCGATGAGCTGGGCAAGCTGCCCGGGATCGGACCCAAGAGCGCGCAGCGGATCGCTTTTCACCTGTTGAGCGTCGAGCCGCCGGACATCGACCGGCTGACGGCCGTGCTCGGCCGGATCCGCGACGGTGTGACGTTCTGCGCGGTGTGCGGCAACGTCTCCGACGACGAGCGCTGCCGGATCTGCAGTGATCCGCGCCGCGACGCGTCGCTGGTGTGTGTCGTCGAGGAACCCAAGGATGTGCAGGCCGTCGAGCGCACCCGCGAGTTCCGGGGTCGTTACCACGTGCTCGGCGGGGCGTTGGACCCGTTGTCGGGGATCGGGCCCGAACAGCTGCGGATCCGGGAGTTGCTGAACCGGATCGGGGAGCGCGTCGACGGGATCGACGTCGCCGAGGTGATCATCGCCACCGATCCCAACACCGAGGGCGAGGCGACCGCCACCTACCTGGTGCGGATGCTGCGCGACATCCCCGGCCTGACCGTCACCCGGATCGCGTCGGGGCTGCCGATGGGCGGGGACCTCGAGTTCGCTGATGAGCTCACCCTGGGCCGGGCGCTGGCCGGCCGCCGCGCGATGGCTTGATTGGCGGCTCGAAGTTCGCTCGTTTCGGCGTGAGCGAAACCACTGGGACTAACTCCGGTGGAGTTTGTAACGTCGAGTCATGGCCCGCCCCGACCTGCTGCAGATGACGCCGACGCTGTACCGGCTGCGTATCCCCGGCGACCAGGCGCACCAGCTGAACAGCTATCTGTGGCTGGAGTCCGATGGCGTCACCCTCGTCGACACCGGCTGGCCGGATAGTGCGGGCGTGATCGCCGAGGCGCTCGCGACCCTCGGCAGGCGCCGCCTGCACGTCAAACGCATCGTGCTGACCCACTTTCACGAGGATCACTGCGGCGCCGCCGCCGAGGTCGCGGCGTGGTCGGACGTCGAGGTGATCGCGGGGGCCGCCGACGCCGCCTACGTTCGCGGCGAGGCCGGTCCTGTGCCGGTGCTCACCGACCGCGAGCGCGCGATCCGGTCCGACTTCGACGCCCCGCCCAACGGGCCCGCATGCCGGGTGGACCGCACCGTGGTCGACGGCGATGTGCTCGACTTCGCCGGTGGGGCCAGGGTCCTCGGCGTCCCCGGCCACACGCCGGGCAGCATCGCGCTGTACCTGCCCACCGCCGACGCCGTGTTGACCGGCGATGCCGTCGCCGAGTTCGACGGCCAGATCATCCTCGGTGTCTTCAACACCGACCGGTGCGCCGCCGCCGAGTCGGCGTCGCGGCTCGCCGCGACCGGTGCCCAGATCGCGGGTTTCGGTCACGGTGAGCCGGTGCTGGCCGACGCGGCCGCGCGGATCGCCGGCGCCGTCGACGTGTTCGCGGCCTGACCAGCGCACCAGTTCGACGAAAATGTCGCCGGCGCAGCCGTTCCACGACGATTACGTCGATTTCGAGGGCGTGGGCACCCGACTTGTCGGTGGCCCGGTGCACGATGCAGGCATGACTGAGATATTTCTCGGCGGCGAGGCACTGGCAGCGGGCCGTGTAACACGCCAAGAGTTGGCGAACAGGTACACCGCGATCTATCGCGGCGTGTACATCTCGAACGACGCCGCACCCTCGCTGCGACAGCGGAGCATCGCGGCCTGGCTCGCGGTGCGCCGCAAGGGCGTCATCGCGGGCAGCACCGCGGCGGCGTTGCACGGCTGCGCCTGGGTCGACCCGGCCGGGCCGATCGAGGTCGCGGGCACCGCGGGTAAGGCCCAGCACGGTCTGCTGCCGCGCCGTGACCGCATCGCCGATGACGAGGTTGTCATGCTCTCCGGTCTTCCGGTCACAACGCGGGTTCGGACGGCCTTCGATGTCGGACGCCACCTGGAGCGCGGGCTCGCGCTGGCCCGGCTCGACGCGATGATGTGGAATCGGGAATTCTCGGTGGAGGCGGTTCGCGTTCTGGCGTCGCGTTATCCGCACGCGTCGGGGGTGCGGCAACTCGATGAGCTGCTGCCGCTGGTCGACGGCGGGGCGGCGACCCCGCGGGAGAGTCGGATCCGGTTGTCGTTGCTGGACGCGGG
>NZ_JBSFPX010000138.1:0-20735 GCF_053588415.1 Mycobacterium sp. NPDC003449 | reverse complement strand
GCGGCGGTACCCGTTGTCGCGCATTTCCGGGTACCGCCGCGTCTGCTCGCGCTATCTCGCGGTCACCAATGCGGACGATGCGGCGGTCCCCACGGCCGCGGCGGGGGCGGCGGCGGGCCCCAGAACGGCGGCGGCGGCGGTCCCCAAAAAGGCGGCGGCGGGGGTCCCCAGAACGGTGGGGGCGGTGGCGGTGGCGGGCCCCAGAAGGGCGGTGGCGGCGGTGGCGGTGGCGGGAACAGCGGAGCCGGAGCCAGCTGGACGCCGGCCGGCGCCGCGCTCGTCACTGGTTGCGCGTTCGCCTGAGCCGCCATGCCCATGGCGCCCGCGAGCAGCGCCCCACTCAACAACATCCCGCTCATCACACGGCGTCCAGGTAGATGGCGTGGCATAGGTACCCCCTTCGATCGTCCCGTCGTCCCCCGATTTCACGAGACTATCTAATTAGATTAACTATGGGAACACCCGGGTCCGCCCACACAGCCGATACTTAAGTCGGACATCGGATTCACAGGTTCGCCACAGCCACCGGGTCGTCGTCGCCTCGGCCGTCCAGGACGGCCAGATCGACACCCTTGGTTTCGACGAGGAAGCCGACGGCAACCGTCGAGATCACGGCGGCCACAGCCAGATAGCAGGCCACCGGCACCCACGACCCGTACGACCGCAACAGCGAGGTGCTGATGAACGGCGCCAGCGAGCCGGCGAAGATCGACGTCACCTGATACCCGAGCGACACTCCCGTGTAGCGCATCCGAGTCGGAAACATCTCGGCCATCATCGCCGGCTGCGGCGCATACATCAGGCCGTGCACCAGCAGACCCAGCGTGATCCCCAGCAGGATGCACCAGTCGTTGCCGGTGGCCAGCAGCGGGAAGCCCACGAAGCCCCATCCGATCGCCAGCACCGAGCCCAACAGAAAGACGGGTTTGCGGCCCCACCCATCGGCCAGACGGCCGTACAGCGGAACGACGATGAAATGAATGGCATGCGCCCCGAGAATGAGCATCAGAATCTCGGTGGCCGAACTGCCGATCGTGAACGCCAAGTAGGTGATCGAGAACGTGACGACCATCTGGTACATGATGTTCTCGGCCACCCGGGCACCCATCGCGATCAGAACCTGACGCGGGTAGGTCCTGATGACCTGCAGGGCGCTCGGCGTGGCTTGCCTGGATGCCTCGGCAGCTTCGCGGGCCGCGACGAACAGCGGCGCCTCGTCCACTTTGGTTCGGATGTAGTAGCCGACGACGACGATCACCGCGGACAGCCAGAACGCGATGCGCCAGCCATAGGATTGGAATGCCGCTTCCGACATGGCGAACGACAGTCCCGTAAGCACCAGTGTCGCAATGAAATTGCCGAGCGGCAGGGCGGCCTGCGGCCAGCTGGTCCAGAACGATCGACTCTCGTTCGGGCTGTGTTCGGCCACCAGCAGCACCGCGCCGCCCCATTCGCCGCCGACGCCGACGCCCTGGACGAAGCGCAGGCCCACCAGGATCAGCGGGGCCAGGATGCCGATGCTGGCATATCCCGGGATACATCCGATCGCGAATGTGGAACCCCCCACCAGCAACAGACTGACCTGCAGCAGCTTCTTGCGGCCCACCCGGTCACCGAAATAGCCGAAGACCAGCCCACCGAGCGGGCGGGCGATGAAGCCCACCGCGTAGATCAGCAAGGCGTTGATCACGCCGTCCAGCGCGTCGTCGGACTTGGGGAAGAACAGGGTGCCGAAGACCAGCGCAGAAGCGGCCGAGTAGAGCAGGAATTCATACCACTCGATCACCGACCCGGCCATTGATGCTGCGACGACTCTTCGCAGTGCGACCACGGCTGACGGGGTCTGCTGGGTGGCGTTGGCCATAACGGCTCCTATCGACTCACAGCGGCTGGACGGTACGCGGCCCGGAAATCCTGTGCCCCAGGTCACGGCCCCGCCAGTGAAGCACGAAGTATGCCCAGTAAACAACCGATTGCGCAAAATCGCCTAAAGGTGCACAATCGGTTGTCCACACGGGTTCGTACCGCGGCGGGAAGGCCCGCCCACCCGACTTCGAATTCACGAGGAGGCGTTGATGGTGTCCATGCTCGAAGGGATCCGGGTCGTCAGCTTCACGCACTTTCTGCAGGGGCCGTCCGCCACCCAGATGCTCGCCGACCTGGGCGCCCAGGTGGTCAAGATCGAGCCGCCATCCGGGGCCTTCGAGCGGACCTGGTCCGGTCCGGACGCCTACGTCAACGGCGAGAGCGTGTTCTTCCTGTTGGGCAATCGCAACGTCGCGAGCCTGGTCGTCGACCTGAAGGACCCGGACTGGCTGGAGGTCGTGCTGCGCCTGACCGCCGAGGCCGACGTGCTCATCGAGAGCTTCCGGCCGGGGGTGATGGACCGGCTGGGGCTCGGCTGGGACCGATTGCGCGAACGCAATCCGCGGCTGGTCTATTGCTCGCTGTCCGGCTACGGCAGCGACGGTCCCTACAAGGATCGTCCGGGGCAGGATGTGTTGCTGCAGTCGATGTCGGGGATCGCCGCCGCAACCGGTGCGGCCGACGCCCCACCGACCCCGGTAGGTGCCTCGCTCATCGACCAGCACGGAGCCGTGCTCGGTGCGTTCGGCATCCTGGCCGCCCTGCATGGCCGGGAGCGCACCGGCCGGGGTGCGCGGGTGGAGAGCAATCTGCTCAGTGCGGCACTCGACCTGCAGATCGAGCCGCTGTCGTACTTCCTGAACGGGTTCACCGGCAAGCGCAGCGCGAGCGGGGTGTCGTCACCGTATTACAAAGCCCCATATGGGGTTTTCGCGACCGCCGACGGCCACCTCACCCTGTCCCTGAACGCGCTGCAGGTTCTGGCCGGGGTCTTCGAGGACGACTGGTTCACCGCCGTCGGCGAGGACTCGTCCTACGCCCGACGCGAAGAGGTCAACGAACGGGTGGCCAAGCATATGGCCGAACGGTCGACCGATGAGTGGAGCGCGGTCTTCACCGCGGCCAATGTGTGGTTCGCACCGGTCAACACCTATGCCGACGTCATCGAGGATCCCCAGGTCCGCCACAACCGGTCGGTGATCGAAATCGAACATCCCCGGGCCGGGACCGTCAGGCTGCTCGGGCATCCCGTCCGCTACGACGGCGAACGCCCCGGCGTCCGCACGCTGCCACCCGAACTGGGCGGCGCGAACCGATCCCTGCTCGTCGAGTTGGGCTACGGCGCAGCTGATATCGAACGGCTACAAGCGAAAGTGGGCAAGTCATGACCGAGAACCTGGACACCGAACAGTCGGTGACGGTGGACCCCGACACCGACCCGGGAATCCTGCACGTGACCCTCAACCGGCCGAACAAGCGCAACGCCTTCGACCTGCGGATGGTCCGGTCGCTGACCCGCCTGATCGACGACCGCTCCGACACCACCCGGGTCATCGTGATCAGCGGCGGGACGTTCTTCTGCGCGGGTGCCGACATCTCGGTCTACGGACGCGGCGATCAGGGCGAGATCGGTGAACTCACCCGGGCGGCAGGCGTTCTCGTGGAGACGATCAGCACGGTGCCCGTCCCGGTGCTGGCGGCTGTGGAGGGCATGGCCCTTGGCGGCGGCTTCGAAGTAGCGCTGGCGACGGATATCGTGATCGCCGGCGAGACGGCCAAACTGGGACTGCCCGAGGTCTCGCTGGGGCTGATCCCCGGCTGGGGCGGCACCCAACGCCTGGCCGCCCAGGTCGGCGGCCGAAAGGCCAAACAGCTCATCATGCTTCAACAACGGCTGACCGCCGCCCAGGCTCACGCACTCGGATTGGTCAACGAGGTGGTGGCACAGGGCGAGAGCGTGGGCCGTTCGCTCGACATCGCCCGTCAACTCGCCGGCTCCTCGGCGACGGCTCTGGCCGCCACCAAGGAACTCGCCTCCGGGACCGAGCGGGCACTGGCCTACAGCGACGAACGGGCTACGTTGATGAGGTTGTTCACCTCGACCGACGGAATCGAGGGCGTCGCCGCGTTCACCGAGAAGCGGCCCGCGAAATTCGGGTGCTGACAATGCGTTTGAGTGATTCCGAGCTCAGAGGCCGGCCGGGGGCCCTGTCGTCTCCCTGATGACCAACTCCGGCGCGGGCTCGTCGGCCACGAGGTCGGCCAGCGGGGCACCGCCGAGGTGGTTCAGCAGCATGGTCGCCGACAACTCACCGAGGTGGCGCAACGGCAACCGCACGGTCGAGATGGCCGGATAGACGGTGTCGGAAACCCAGGTGGTGTTGATGCCGATGATCGACAGCTGGTCGGGAATCCGAACGCCGAGCCGCAGCGCGCTGGAGGCGGCGCCGACGGCGGCGTTGACGCTTGCGACCACGACCGCCGTCGGACCACCGGCCCGGCCGAGTGCGGCCTCCCGGTACAAGCGCTCGACGGCGACCGCACCGGCGTCGGCCTCCCAGCCCGCGTCGACGATCCAGTGCGGGTCGGGGGTCAAGCCGGCGGCACCCATCGCGTCGAGGTAGCCGCTCTTGCGGCGCCGCGCGGTGTCATGGGTGTCGGTGCCCGATATGAAGGCGATGTGGCGATGCCCCAACCCGATCACGTATTCGGTGGCCGTCGCCGTCCCCCGCTGGTCATCCAGGATCACCGATCCCACCCGGCCGGGTAACCGGGAGTTGACGGTGATCGCCGGGATGCCCGGCTGCAGCACCGCGGCCAGCATGACGTCGTCGAAATCTTCACGGCGCTGCAGGAGCAGTCCGTCCACCCGGCCCTCACGTACCAGCCGGGAGAGTTGCCTGCCGCCCGCCGGAGGGGGATCCACCTGGCCGAGGAGGACATCTGTGCCGTGCCCGGTGGTGACCGCCTGCACACCGGCGACCATATCGGCGAACACCGCGTTGTTGACGTCCGGGACGATAAGACCTATTGCACCGGAACGGGACTGACGCAGCGCGCGGGCACGCGCGTTGGGCACGTAGTCCAACTGTGCGGCGGCGGCCAGGACCCGGGCCCGCGTCGCCTCGCTCATCCGTGCCCGGGCATCACCGGTCAGCGCACGGGAGGCCACTGATTTCGAGACGCCGGCGGCGCGTGCGACGTCGTCGAGTGTGCCCATGGCGCCAATGTTATGCGACGCTCAGGCCCCCCACCGGCGCGGTCGGGGTGAACACCACGGGCATCGACTCGGGGCCGCTGACGAAGTTCGCCGCCCGCAGCGGCACCCGCGCACCGTCGGCCAGGCGAAGGTCGGGCAGCCGGACCAGCAACCGTTCCAGCATCAGTCGCAGCTCAAGACGGGCCAGCTGGTTGCCGAGGCAGAAATGGGAGCCGAAACCAAACGCCATGTGACTGTTCGGGTTCCGGTCGATCCGGAAGACGTCCGGATCGCCGAACACGGCCTCGTCGAAGTTGGCCGACTCGAACATCAGCATGATCTTCTCACCGGCCTGCAGTGCGGTGCCGTGGAACTCGGTGTCGGCGGTGAGCGTGCGGCACATGTTCTTCACTGGTGAGGTCCAGCGCAGCATCTCTTCGATGGCACCGGGCAGGGCATCGGGATTCGCCACCAGCGATTCCCATTGATCGTGGTGCCGCAGCAGCTGTTCGGCCCCACCCGACAGAGTGTGCCGAGTGGTCTCATCGCCGCCGATGAGGATCAGCAGGGTCTCGAAGACGATCTCGTCATCGCTCATCCGCTGCCCCTCGACCTCGGCGTTGACCAGGATCGAGAAAAGATCATCGGTCGGGTTGGCCCGCCTCTTCTTGATCTCGTCCATGGTGAACGCCGTGTACGCCGCGAAGGTGTCCATGAGTTTCTGGATCACCGTCTCGTCCACGTGCGAAGACAGCCCGCACACCAGGTCGTCGGACCACTGCAGCAGCAGCGCGCGTTCCTCGGGCAGCACGCCGAGCATGTCGCCGATCACCGCCATCGGCAGTGGAGCGGCAATATCGCGGACGAAATCGCACTCGCCGCGTTCACAGACCGCGTCGATCAGGGTGTCGCACAGCGTGCCGATCGAGCCCACCTTGTCCATGACGCGCTTACGGGTGAATCCGGCGTTGACGAGCTTGCGCCGCAACAGATGCTGGGGATCGTCCATATCGATCATGTACGGCATACCGGGCTGGTCGGGGCGGATGCCGCCGGTCGAGGAGAACAGCTCGGGGTTGCGTTCGGCGTCGATGACGGCCTGATAGGTGGTGGCCGCCGCCAGGCCGTTGCGGTCACGGAACACCGGCTGGTTGGCCCGCATCCAGCGGTACGCCGCACGCGCGCCGCCGTCGGCGTAGAACGTGCCGTCGGAGAGATCGACGTCCGGCTTGGCGCCGGCCAGCACCTGGGTCATGAAATCTCCTCGGCATCACCGAAGGTCATCTGCACGTTGTCGGCCGAACTCGACACCAGGGCCCGCTTGGGCAGACCCAGCGATGCGAGCTCGTGCGCATAGGGGTGGTCGCCGAGCCAGAGCCGAACGCCGCCGGGCCGGTAACGCACGCCGGTCAGCCGCATCTGGCCCGCGGTCTGCCGGGTGACGCCGTCCAGGTGCGTGTAGGTGGGGTGCACCTGCGGCTTGGACGTGAGCGAACGGGGCATCGGGAGACCGGGGCGGAACTCCATCCCGACCGCGAGCCTGCCGTCGATGCTGACATCGAAGCCGAACTGCCGCCCGTCGCGAACGGTGAAGTCCGCCATGACCTTCGGATAACCCCAGATGGACCGGCCGGCCTCCAGGGTGAACGCCTGATCGACCGGGAGATGGTGGATGAACGCCCCCGCCGATTGCAGGGCCCGCGGCCCGCTCGCGGTCGACCCGGGCGGGTTGACCATGACGTTGGTGCCGTACTCCAGGTACTCGCCCAGGTCTCCGTCGATGTAGCGCATGAGCATCAGGACGACGACGGCCCGCCCCGGCCGGTACCGGCAGACCCGCAGGCCGCTGTAGTCGATCATCCGCTGCGCTGCGTCGGCGTCCACCGAGAACATGGCCATGTGCTGGTCGGCGGTCCGGATCCGCACCGGCATGGTCACCACGGAGCCGGAGATGGTGTGCTCGGTCACACCTCAAATCTAGAACGCGTTCTAGACAACGTGCAAGAAGTGTCTACCGGCTTTCCCTCGCGAGCAGACGCGTCGGTACCCGTCTCGACGCGATTTCGGGTACCCCCGCGTCTGCTCGCGGAGAAATTGGGGCACCTACACGAGGGTGGCGAGCTCGCGGATCTGCTCGGCGCTGCGGCCGCTGACCACCATCGTGGTAACGCCCGAGGCCTCCCACGCCTTGATCTGCTCGCGCACATGATCCTTGTCCCCGACGATGGCGGCATCGTCGACCACCTGGTCGGGAATCACCTTCGCGGCCTCGTCCTTACGGCCGGACCGGAACAGCGCGGTGACCTCGTCGACCACACCTCCGTAGCCCATCCTGCGGTAGACCTCGGCGTGGAAGTTGGTGTCCTCCGAACCCATCCCGCCCATGTACAGCGCCAGGTAGGGCTTCATGGCCGCGAACGCCGCGGGCCGGTCGTCGGTGATGACGATGTTGGCCGTCGCGCAGATCTCGAAGGTCTCCCGCGACCGGCGTGCGCCCGGACGCGCGAAGCCCTCGTCGAGCCAGGCGTTGTAGGTGTCGGCCATCCGCGGCGTGTAGAAGATCGGCAGCCAGCCGTCACAGATCTCGGCGGCCATGGCCACGTTCTTGGGCCCCTCGGCGCCAAGCATGATCGGGATATCGGCGCGCAGCGGGTGGGTGATCGGCTTGAGTGGTTTGCCCAGCCCGGTGGTGCCCGCACCAGAGACCGGCAGCGGATAGTGCGGTCCCGCGCTGGTCACCGGGGCCTCCCTGGCCCAGACCTGGCGGATGATGTCGACGTACTCGCGGGTGCGGGCCAGTGGCTTGGGGAAGCGCTGCCCGTACCAGCCCTCGACGACCTGCGGCCCGGACACCCCGAGGCCGAGGATGTGCCTGCCGCCGGACAGATGATCCAGCGTCAGCGAGGCCATCGCGCATGCGGTCGGTGTCCGCGCCGACAGCTGCACCACCGAGGTGCCCAGCCGCAGCCGGCTGGTCTCGCGCCCCCACCAGGCCAGCGGGGTGAACGCATCCGACCCCCAGGCTTCGGCGGTGAACACGGTGTCGAACCCGGCGTCCTCGGCGGCGGCGACCAACTCCGCGTGATTTGCGGGAGGCTGCGCACCCCAATATCCGAGCTGAAGACCCAGCTTCATTAGATTGCCTTTCTAGCCTTTCAACGATCGCTTGAAACCGCTCTTAGAACCTGTTCTACTCGATGCTGTGACCACCAGCCAAAGCAGCCCGGTGCAGATCGAAAGCCATGAGCCGCCCCTTGCGGCGCCTCTGAAGCTGTCCTTCGACTACACCCGTTCGGTCGGACCGCTCCTCAGCCGGTTCTTCACCGCCCTGCGCTCGCGACGCATCGTCGGCGTGCGCGGCTCGGACGGACGGGTGCTCGTTCCGCCCGCTGAGTATGACCCCGTCACCTACGAGCCGCTGACCGACGTCGTCGAGGTCGCCAGCGTCGGGACCGTGCTGTCCTGGACCTGGCAGGCCGAGCCGCTGGCGGGGCAACCGCTGGACCGCCCGTTCGCCTGGGCCCTGGTCAAGCTGGACGGCGCCGACACGGCCATGCTGCACGCGGTCGACGCACCGTCGGCCGACGCGATCAGCACCGGAGCCCGGGTGCACGCGCACTGGATCGACGAACCGGTCGGTGCGATCACCGATATCGCCTACTTCGCGCTCGATGACCGGGCCGAGGACGTTCCCGAGGCGGCCGACGACCTCGAACCGGTCACCATCCAGGTGGCGCCGTCGAGCATCGAGATCGAGCACACCGCCTCGCTCGCCGAGACCGCGTACCTGAAGGCCCTCAAGGACGGCAAGCTGCTCGCGGCTCGCACCGGGGCCGACGGCAAGCTGTACTTCCCGGCCAAGGAGGCCGACCCCGCGACCGGGAAGGTCCTCGACCAGTTCGTGGAGTTGCCCGACAAGGGCACCGTCACGACGTTCGCGATCATCAACATCCCGTTCGCCGGCCAGCGGATCAAGCCGCCCTACGTCGCCGCCTATGTGCTGCTCGACGGTGCCGACATCGCGTTCCTGCATCTGGTGTCCGATATCGACGCCGCCGATGTGCGGATGGGTATGCGGGTCCAGGCGGTCTGGAAGCCCCGCGAGGAGTGGGACTTCGGCATCGACAACATCGAGTACTTCCGGCCGACCGGGGAGCCCGACGCCGACTACGACTCCTACAAGCACCACCTCTGAAAGGTTCGACTGTGACTGAAGTGGCTGTTGTGGGTTTCGCCCACGCTCCTCACGTGCGCCGCACCGACGGCACCACCAATGGTGTCGAGATGCTGATGCCGTGTTTCGCGTCGATCTACCAAGAGCTGGGCATCAAGCAGACCGACATCGGATTCTGGTGCTCCGGATCGTCCGATTACCTTGCTGGTCGCGCCTTTTCGTTCATCTCGGCGATCGACTCGATTGGCGCCGTTCCACCGATCAACGAGTCGCACGTCGAGATGGACGCCGCATGGGCGCTGTATGAGGCCTACATCAAGCTGCTCACCGGCGAGATCGAGACCGCGCTGGTGTACGGCTTCGGCAAATCGTCGGCAGGCACCCTGCGCCGCGTGCTCGCGATGCAGACCGATCCGTACACGGTGGCTCCACTCTGGCCCGACTCGGTGTCGATGGCCGGCTTGCAGGCGCGCCTGGGCCTGGACGCCGGCACGTGGACCGCCGAGCAGATGGCCCAGGTGGCACTGGATTCGTTCGCCGCTGCCGACCGGGTCGACTCCGTCGAATCCGCCGCCACCGTCGACGAACTGCTGGCCCGGCCATACTTCGCCGATCCGCTCCGGCGCCACGACATCGCCCCGATCACCGACGGTGCGTCGGCGATCGTGCTGGCCTCCGGGGACCGGGCGCGCGAACTCCGGGAGAACCCTGCCTGGATCACCGGTATCGAGCACCGCATCGAGACACCGGTGCTGGGCGCGAGGGACCTGACCACGTCGGCGTCGACGGCCGCATCGGCCAAGGCCGCCACCGCAGGCGATGCCGGCTCGATCGAGGTGGCCGAACTCTACGCACCGTTCACCCATCAGCAGCTGATCCTCAAAGAGTCCATCGGCCTGCCCGACTCGGCGAAGATCAACCCGTCGGGCGGGGCCCTCGCCGCGAATCCGGTGTTCTCGGCCGGCCTGGAGCGGATCGGCCTTGCCGCACAACATATTTTCGACGGCTCCGCCGGCCGCGTGCTGGCACACGCGACGAGCGGTCCGGCGTTGCAACAGAATCTGGTCGCCGTGATGGAGGGCAAATAATGGCAAAGCAACTCGCGGCCGTCCTCGGTACCGGGCAGACGAAGTATGTGGCCAAACGCAAGGACGTGTCGATGAACGGCCTGGTACGCGAGGCCATAGATAGGGCGCTCCGCGACTCCGACTGCACGTTCGACGACATCGACGCCGTGGTGGTCGGCAAGGCGCCCGACTTCTTCGAGGGCGTGATGATGCCCGAGTTGTTCATGGCCGACGCCGTCGGCGCCACCGGCAAGCCGCTGATCCGGGTGCACACCGCGGGTTCGGTCGGCGGGTCGACCGCGATCGTGGCCGCCAGCCTGGTGCAGTCCGGTAAGTACCGGCGAGTGCTGACGATGGCGTGGGAGAAGCAGTCCGAGTCGAATGCCATGTGGGCACTTTCCATTCCGGTGCCGTTCACCAAGCCGGTCGGCGCGGGCGCGGGCGGCTACTTCGCGCCGCACATCCGGGCCTACATCCGCCGCTCCGGCGCCCCGGATCACATCGGCGCGATGGTGGCGGTCAAGGACCGGCTCAACGGCGCCAGGAACCCGTTGGCCCACCTGCACCAGCCCGACATCACGCTGGAGAAGGTGATGGAATCGCCGATGCTGTGGGATCCCGTCCGCTATGACGAGACCTGCCCGTCCTCGGACGGCGCGGCGGCCATGGTGATCGGGGACGAGCAGATCGCCGATTCCCGGGTCGCGGCGGGGCATCCGGTGGCCTGGGTCCACGCCACCGCGCTGCGGACCGAACCGCTGGCCTATGCGGGACGCGATCAGGTCAACCCGCAGGCCAGCCGGGATGCCGCGGCGGCGTTGTGGAGCGCCGCCGGGATCACCAGCCCGATCGACGAGATCGACGTCGCCGAGGTGTATGTGCCGTTCTCCTGGTACGAGCCGATGTGGCTGGAAAGCCTCGGGTTCGCCGCGGAGGGCGACGGCTGGAAACTCACCGAGGCAGGCGAAACGGCGATCGGCGGCCGGATCCCGTTCAATCCGTCCGGCGGCGTGCTGTCGTCCAACCCGATCGGGGCGTCCGGGATGATCCGGTTCGCCGAGTCGGCGATCCAGGTGATGGGCAAGGCCGGTGACCACCAGGTCGAGGGTGCCCGCAAAGCCCTCGGCCATGCCTACGGCGGTGGCGCGCAGTACTACTCGATGTGGGTGGTCGCGAGCGACAAGCCCGTGGCCAAATGATGAAATACACACTGAGCGTGGCGATGGGCCCGCTCGAACATCTGACCGGTTTGGCCCGCACCGCCGAGGAGGTCGGATTCGATGCGATCGCGCTGCCGGATTCGCTGTTCTACATGGAGAAGCAGGCGGCGGACTATCCGTACACGCCGGACGGGTCACGGATGTGGACCGCCGAGACTCCGTGGGTGGATCCGCTGATCGCGGCGGCCTCCATGGGCGCGGCGACCTCGACGCTGCGGTTCTACACCAACGTCATGAAGCTCGGCTCGCGTAATCCGCTGCTGCTGGCCCGCCAGGTCGGCTCGGTGGCGAACCTGACCGGCAACCGGTTCGGCTTCGGTGTCGGAATCGGTTGGGCACCTGAGGAATTCGAGTGGTGCGGGGTGCCGTTCGCCAAACGCGGCGCCCGGGTCGACGAAATGATCGAGGTGCTCAGGCTGGTACTCGGCGGCGGCATGGTCGAGTTCCACGGCGAGTTCTACGATTTCGAGCGATTGCAGATGAGCCCGGCGCCGAGCGAGCCGGTGCCGTTCTATGTCGGCGGGCACACCCCGGTCGCACTCAAGCGGGCCGCCCGGGTGGGCGACGGCTGGACCAGCGCGATGATGACGTGCGCTCAGTTGGCCGAGACGGTCCAGCAGATCGACGCGCTGCGAGCCGAGTACGGCCGGGCGGACCAGCCATTCGAGTTCCAGGCGGTCTGTATCGACAAGTTCGACCTCGACGGCCATCGGGAACTCGCCGAGGCCGGGATCACCGACAACATCGTCATTCCGTGGCTGCTGGAGGGGCTGGGCTTCGACGCGCCGCTGGAAAAGAAGCAGGACTCGCTGCGGCGGTTCGCCGACACCTACATCCACTCCGGCTGGCAGGGCTGACATGGCCATCACAAACCCCGAACACCCGGCTCACCTCGCGGGCAAGCGGTCCCGTGCCGCGGTGGCGGCGCGGGACAAGGATGCCTGGCTGGCGGTGTTCGCCGACGACGCGATCGTGCAGGATCCGATCGGACCTTCGTTCTTCGATCCGGAGGGCACCGGGCACCGGGGTAAGGAAGCGATCGCGGCATTCTGGGACAAGGCCATCGCACCGACCGACAACCTGGAGTTCGATTTCGTCGACACCTTCCAGTGCGGCGATGAGGAGGCCAACGTCGGCAGCATCGTGACCACGATGGGCGGGCACCGGATCATCACCGAGGGCGTGTTCACCTACCGGGTCGACGACGCCGGAAAGCTGATCGCCCTGCGGGCCTATTGGGAGGTCGATCGGGCGGCCGCAACGGCGACGAAGGTCGACAGTTAGTCACTGCGGCAGGTCGGGAAGCTCCTCGAGCCCGGCCAGATAGCGCTGCGCAAGGTCCCGATAGGCCTGCGGGTTGGTCTCGACCCACATGCCTGCGCCGGTCCCAGCGATCGGCCCCCGCACCTTCGCCGGCGCGCCGGTGACCAGAACCTCGTCGGGGATCTTCGTCCCGCCGACGACCAGGGAGTGCGCGGCGATCAGGCTGCGCCGCCCGATCACCGCCCCGTCGAGCACCGTGCAATGGTTGGCGATCAGCGCCTCGGCCCCGACATGGACTCCGTGCACCACGCACATGTGCGCCACGGTCGCACCGGGGCCGATGTCGACCGGGATTCCGGGTGGGGCGTGCAGCACGGAGCCGTCCTGCACGTTGGCCCCCTCCCGCACCACGATCGGCGCGAAGTCACCGCGCAGCACGGTGTTGAACCACACCGAGGCTCCCGCCTCGACCGTGACGTCGCCGACCAGTGTGGCGGTCGGGGCGACGAAGGCCCGGGCGTCGACCCTTGGCGTATGACCCTCGAACGAGTACAACGGCATCGTCCACATATACCGCAGCGCAGGCGCCCCCACCTGCGGTGCGGGTACCGTGGCCGTAAGTATGTCGTCCCCGATTCGCACCCGCCTGAACCGTGTCCTCACCGCCGGTCTCGCCGTGGCGGTGGTGGGTACCGCCGGCGCCTGCTCGACGACGGGCGAGGTGGCGACCGGCGGCGTCCCCGGCCTGCCCGCCCCGGCCTCCACCACGACGTCTCCGAAGGCGCAGGCCTCCGACTACAGCCATCTCCTGCTGCAGGCCGAGGACGTCAGCATTCCGCCCAATGCCTTCACCGCCCGCTCGACCGACGTCAATCCCGACGGCCAGGCCGGGGCCAGCGCGTTGTTCGTCAACGCCGACGACACCAGGGCCATCGCCGACACCATCCTGATCTATCCGGACGTCGCGACCGCGACGGCCACCCTGCGGCAGGCTTCGGCCGCGATCAGCATGATCGTGACCGGCGGGTCACCCGAGCCGATCCCGGTGGGAACCGGGGGCACGGTCATCTCGGGCACGGCACCGGACAACTCCAAGGCCGTCACCCTGCTGATGTTCGCCCAGGGCCGGGCGCTGGTCCGGCTGCAGTTCGACAGCAATATCGACGATCCGGTGCCGCCGCAGACGGTGGCCAGTGTCGGCAGGATGCAGCAGATCGCCCTGCGGATCGGGCTCCCGGAGCGGGAATAGCCCCCCGATATTCGGGGTATGCCGCAGGTCACGCACCCAATTATTGCCAGACCCGGGCACAAAACTGTAACGTGTTCTAGTTAGAGAGCGAGGACTGGAGGCGTCATGGCTACCGAGACCGTCGACCGGCAGGACCGAAGCGACCGCGCGGGTGGTGCCGCGGTTCGCGAAATCGACACCGGTGTACTGCCCGATCGATATGCCCGCGGCTGGCATTGCCTCGGCCCGGTGAAGGACTTCCTGGACGGCGAACCGCACGGCATCGAGATCTTCGGCACCATGCTGGTGGTGTTCGCCGACTCCCACGGCGACCTGAAGGTTCTCGACGGTTACTGCCGACACATGGGCGGAAACCTGGCGCAGGGGAGCATCAAGGGCGACGAGGTGGCCTGCCCGTTCCACGATTGGCGCTGGGGCGGCGACGGCAAGTGCAAGCTGGTCCCCTACGCCAAGCGGACCCCGCGGCTGGCCCGCACCAGGGCCTGGCACACCGATGTCCGCGGCGGCCTGCTGTTCGTCTGGCACGACCATGAGGGCAACCCGCCGCAGCCCGAGGTGCGGGTCCCCGACATCCCCGAGTTCGCCGACGACGGGTGGACCGACTGGCGGTGGAACACGATGCTCATCGAGGGCTCCAACTGCCGCGAGATCATCGACAACGTCACCGATATGGCGCACTTCTTCTACATCCACTTCGGCCTGCCGACGTTCTTCAAGAACGTGTTCGAGGGTCACATCGCCTCGCAGTACCTGCACAACGTGGGCCGGCCCGACGTCAACGACATGGGCACCACCTATGGCGAGGCACACCTGGACTCGGAGGCCTCCTACTTCGGGCCGTCGTTCATGATCAACTGGCTGCACAACAACTACGGCGGCTTCAAGGCCGAGTCGATCCTGATCAACTGCCACTACCCGGTGGACCAGAACTCGTTCGTGCTGCAGTGGGGCGTGATCGTCGAGAAGCCCAAGGGGCTGGACGAGAAGACCACCGACAAGCTGGCGCGGGTGTTCACCGAGGGCGTCAGCAAGGGCTTCCTGCAGGACGTCGAGATCTGGAAGCACAAGACCCGGATCGACAATCCGCTGCTGGTCGAGGAGGACGGCGCGGTGTACCAGATGCGGCGCTGGTACCAGCAGTTCTATGTCGACGTCGCCGATGTCACCCCGGAGATGACCGACCGCTTCGAGGTCGAGGTCGACACCACCACGGCCAACGAGAAATGGCATGTGGAGGTCGAGGAGAACCTCAAGCGCCAGGAAGCCGATAAGGCGGAGCAGCCGAGCTAGCGCCATGACCACGCACGACGAGCGGATTCAGACGCCAGATGTCGACAGGCTGGCCCGCTCGATGCTGCAACTCTCCGGTCACGACGACGGCCACGACGATCCGGCCCACCCCGAGAATCCGTCGACCGGCACCGGGTCATGGTCGAAGGCACCGGATTTCGCGGGAGATCCCGAGCGTGCCGCCGCGGTGCGGGAGGCGAGCCTGCGCGACCGCGAGCGGTATCTCACGGCTGGTCTGGTCCCGGTGGACTGCCGCTACTGCCACGTCACCGTGGCGGTGAAGAAGCTGGGTCCCGAACATACCGCGGTGCAGTGGAACTCGGCGGCCACCCAACGCTGCGCGGTGTTCGCCGAGCTGCGGGCGGCCGGCGGCGACAGCAGCCGCAGCCGGTCGTGTCCGCGACTCGCCGACAGCATCAAACACGCCGTGGCGGAGGGGTGCCTCGAAGAGATATCGAGCGCCCCCGCCCCCGGCGACGGCTGACTTTTCCCGCCGAGCAGACACAAACCTGCCTATGTTGCACGGAAATTGGGCAGTTTTGTGTCTGCTCGCGAGGAAACGCGGGGAGGGTTAAAGGCCGGTGAAGCGCTCCCGGACCGCCTCGTCGGTCAATCCGTAGTCGGCCAGCGCGTAGGTGTGTTTGGGTGCCCGGGGCCCCTTCCTGCTCTCCTCGTGCGTCGCGGTCATCGCGGCGCGCGCGTCATCGGTCAGCTCGATGCCGAAGTGCCGATAGACGTCCGCGACCGCACCGACCGGATCCTCGATGAGCGCGAAGTAGTCCAGATCGTAGAACTGGGCCGCATCGTGTTCGGCCCGCTCGGCGGTGAACAGGCGCAAACCCCGAGACCAGGTCTCCATCGCGTCGGCGCCGATGACGTCTCCGCTGAACCCGTTCGACCAGCCCTCGGTGGTGTGCTGGGCCAATGAGCACATCGATGCCATGATCGTCTCGGCCGGCCGGTGGCACTGCACCACCAGGGCGTCGGGATAGGTCGCCATCAGCGCATCGAGCGCGAACAGATGGCTGGGGTTCTTCAGCACCCACCGCTTCCCTGGCTCGTTGAGGCCGATCAGCTGGAGGTTCTTGCGGTGCCGCGCATAGGATTTCGTCCAATCCTGCTGGGCCAGCCACCGGGAATAGGTCGGGATGTGCGCCAGCGTCTCGTAGGACACCGAGTGCAGCGACTGACGCAGCAGCTGCCAGCACTCCTCGACCTCGTCGGCGGTCATGTAATGCAGGCCCGTGTAGTCCGGGTTCTCCTCGTGTGCCTGCTTGAACCGGGCGTCGAGTTCGGCGAAAACCGGGTTCTGCGGCCAAGTCTCGCGCGGCGGCCGGGGCTGCGGGAATTCCGCCAGCCAGAGCTCGAGGCCCTGGTGGCGGGGATCCGCGGCGAGCAGGCGGTGAATCGCGGTGGTACCGGTGCGCGGCAGCCCGGTGACGAAGATGGGCCGCTCGATGGACACCTCGGCGTGCTGCGGGTACTGCGCGAACGCCGCCTGCGACACCAACCGGGCCACCAGCGCGTTGCGCACGAAGAACCGCTGCATCTTGCTGCCGAATTCGGTCAGGTCGGCATCGCGCGCATACGAGTCGAGCAGGACGCCGAGCGCTTCGCGGTAGTTGTCGTCGTCGGAGCCGAAATCCTCCAGCCCACAGGCCTTGACCGCGGAGGCGTGCAGGTCCTCGACGGTCCCGACATTGGTGCGGGCGGTGCTCATGCCTTGTATTCCCCGCAGTTCACGTCGAGTGCCTGCCCGGTGATGCCGCTGGACAGATCGCTTGCCATGAACAGGATGGCCGAGGCCACCTCGTCCTCGGTGGGCAGCCGTTTGAGGTCGGAGGCGGCGGCGGTGGCCTGGTAGATCTCGTCGACCGTCGTGCCGTACTTGCCGGCCTGGTGGGCGAAGTAGCTCTCCAGGGTCCCGCCCCAGATATATCCGGGCAGAATAGAATTCACCCGGATTCCCTTGTCACCAAGCTCGGTGGCCAGTGATTGCGACATGGCCAGCAGCGCCGACTTCGCCATCTTGTAGGCACCGTATTTGGCCTGCGAGTGCCGCACGACCATCGAGTTGACGTTGACCACCGAACCCTTCGACTCGGCCAGGGCCGGGGTGAAACCCTGGATCAGCCGCAGGGCACCGAACACGGTCAGTTCGATCGCGTCGCGCATATGGTCGAATGTGGTGTTGGCCAACGGCTTCATCGAAGGCACCCGGAACGCGTTGTTGATCAGAACGTCGACCCTGCCGTAGGCCTCCAGCGCGGTGGAGACCAGGTTGTCCACCTGTCCCTCGTCGGTGATGTCGGTGCCCACCGACGTCGCCCGCCTACCCAGTGCCACCACCTCGTTGGCCACCTCGTCGAGGCGTTCGACGGTGCGGGCGGCCAGCACCAGATCCGCACCGGCCTGCGCGCAGCGCCGGGCCAGCGTGCTGCCGAGCGCAGGCCCGACCCCGCTGATCACGACCACCTTGTCCTTGAGCATCGCTACCCCACCATCCTGTCGGCGATCTGTTTCTGGCGCAGCGCGATTCGTGACCGCCAGTCCTCATCGGAGATTTTGTTGGATTCGTAGTACGGGAGCGCCTGCGCCACCTTGTCGATGTCGAGGACCTCGACGGTGGGACCGTCGGCCTCGGTCAGCGCACGCGACAGCCGCTGCCAGCGGAACTGCAGGTAACCCTTACCGTGGCCGAGCGTCTCACACCAGTTGGTCACGCCAGGATTCGCATCCGACACCACGATACGGATCTTGCCGTCCGGATCCGGCTGCGCCTGAGTACCGTTCAGCGAGGTCTGGTGGTTGATGTAGTCCAGCGAGATGTACCAGAGGCTGCCGAGCTGAAAGCCCAGATACGGCGCGTCGCTGACCGGAAGGGTGATGATCATCGCCTGGTCGGCCGACAGGTCGAAGTGTCCGACCGACGAGTACTGGGTGGCCAGGCCTCCCGGGGTCAGCCGCGGGGCGACCATGGTGTTGACCGGAAGATTGTCGTAGAACCACTGCGGGAACTGCAGCCAGGTCTTGACCCGCTGCACCAGTTGCTTACCGGCGACGGCGTAGCGCTTGTCGATCAGCTCCCTGGTGAGCGGGGGCGGGGCCCCTCCTGCCGTATCGGTCCTGGCGACGCTGATCTGGCCGCGCCGGGCCGACCAGTCGTTGTAGACCTCGCGGATCAGCAGCTGGGACGGGCTGCTCGGGGTCACCCGCCACTCGAAGGTGCCGTCGGCGCCGATGTCGAGTTCACGGTCGTCGAAGGCGGCCTGGCTGGCGGGCACATTGTCGTCGGTGTATTCACCGCCGAGCATCTGGAAGCTCAGATCGGTGGTGGTTCCGCGCGTCCCGGTGACGACGTACTCGTGGCCGGGCTGGACCCTGGTGCCGAAGTACAGCGTGTCGGGGTTGTCGAGGCCCATCTTGGTGAACGGTCCGGTCCCGGACTGCAGGAACGGGTAGTCGCGGTCGTAGTGGAAGGCCAGGTGCGTGCACCCGGCTATGCATCCCGCGAGGTATTGCAGCCCCTCCAGCAGATCGGCCTCGGATTCGATGAACGGTGCGGTGGCGACGAGGTGCTCGGCTTCGGCGATGGCGTCGGTCAGCGGTTGTGAATGCATCCGGCATCTGCTCTCTCGGTCCAGTATTGGACCGCAGTGGTAGAGTTTCTGACCTGAGACTAGAACGCGTTCCAATTCACGTCAATGTTGGTATCGAGGTTCGCGTCGATGTTCGCGTCGATGTCGGCAGCCTGGAGGCTTGATGACGGACATGTCGGGTATGTCGGATACCGACCCGGCCGGGCGGGCCTCGCCGCCCACCGCGCGGGTGGTGGCCGTGCTGGATTTTCTGGCCCGGCACCCGGACCAGCGGTTCGGCCTGTCGGAACTGTCCCGCCGGGCCGGGGTGAGCAAGCCGACCTGCCTCGGCATCCTGACCACGCTCACCGATGCCGGTTATCTGGTGCGGGACGGGGAAGGCCGGGACAAGGCGTATCGGCTTGGGCCGACGCTCATTTCACTCGGCCACAGCGCACAGGAGTCGATGCGGGTGAACCCGGCTGCCCGCGCCGCACTGCGCGAACTGTCGTCGGCGTTCGGCACCACCGCCGCCGTCTCCGCCGTCGTCGACGACCGGATCACCGTGCTGGAGCTGGTCGGCCCGCCGGGCCGCGACGTCGGCGTCCGGATCGGGCAGAGCTACCCGTTCGCACCCCCGGTCGGTCTGATGTTTGTGCTGTGGGACGACGAGGCCCTGCACGCCTGGCTGACCAAGGCGCCGACCGTACCGCTGCGCACCGAATCCGCCCGGCTGCAGCGGGTGATCGAAAACTGCCGCACCGACGGCTATCTGGTGGAACGCCTGACGCCGGGCGGCCGACGGCTGTATGCGTTGATGGCGGGGATGTCGAGCACCCTGCCCGACGAATTACGTGCGCTGCTCGGCGAACTGGTGTCCGACATCGGCGAGCGGGTGTACCTGCGCGGCGAAGTCGAGGCCGACCGTTCGGATATCAGCGTCATCTCCGCGCCGGTGTTCGACCACTATCAGCGCCAAATCATGGCCGCCTCGATGCACATCGGAACGGCCTTGACGCACAACGAGATCACCGAACGGGCCGGGGCCCTGGTGGCGACGGCCGACGCGATCACCCGCCAGCTCGGTGGGACCAAGCCGGCGCGCTGACGCGCTCAGAAGTTGTTGCAGGTGTCGAAGACGGCCTGCAGTATGCCGAGTGAGGCCTGGTTCGCCGGATTACTCACGATCGCCTCGGCCATCCGCTGCCGCTGCTCGGTCGGTGCCGCGAGGAACTGCCGCAGCACCGACTGCATCATCGGCGAGGATTCGAACTTCGCGGCGGCCGCCGGATCTTGCGCATTCGCCGCGGCCATCACCTGCGGGTAACTACAGCTGGTGTTGACGGCCGAATCCAAATTGGGTTGCGCGTACGCGATACCGGCACCGGCGGTGAACGCCAACGCCAGGCTACCGGCGGTGAGGGCCAGGCTGAACGGTAATCGTCCCGACATGGGTAGACCTCCTCCCCTTGTGCCCGGATTTTACCCGCCCGGTGCGGACTCTCCCGGGCTTTCGCGGATTTGCCGCAGCCGTCGCACCCGGCCGGGGTGCGGACCGAACAGCAACGGGCTGCCACCGCGCGGGACGACGACGAACCCGTTGCGGCCACCAGAACCAGCGGCCCAGCAGCGCGGCGATCGACGGGGTCATGAGGGCGCGGACGACCAGGGTGTCCAGCAACAGGCCGATACCGATGGTCGATCCCACCTGTCCGATGATCCGCAGGTCGCTGGCCACCATCGACATCATGGTGAAGGCGAACACCAGACCCGCGGCCGTCACCACCTTTCCGCTGCCGCCCATCGCCCGGATGATGCCGGTGTTGATG
>NZ_JBSFPX010000137.1:0-20778 GCF_053588415.1 Mycobacterium sp. NPDC003449 | reverse complement strand
ATCGAGAAAGAGGGTACCGTGCCCGCGGGGTGCCCCAGACCCGTCAACGCACGGTGAGGGCGCGGGGCTCTTCGTCGTCGGCGTTGGTGGGACGGCGCAGGAAGAGCTGGAGGATCACTCCCATCAGGGCGCATGCCGACATGGCGAAGAAGCACACGATGTATCCGCCGTGCGCGGTCCAGCCGCCGCCGAGGGAGATCAGCCTGCCCATGAGCAGCGGTGCGATACCGCCACCGATGAACATCGCCGTCGTGATGATGCCGTTGGCCGTGGAGACCGCGCCCTCGGGGGCCGCGTCGGAGGCCGCGGCGTAGTAGATGGGCCACACGGCGTTGGCCACCAGGCCGAAGGCCAACTGGATGATGACGACCAGTAGCGACGACGTGGCGAGATAGAAGCACGCCACGCTGACGGCCATCCACACCCCGCAGATCATGATGGTGGGCTTGCGCCCGATCACGTCCGACAGGGTGGGCCACAGGATCTGTCCCAGGATCCCGGTGAACGCGAAAACCACACTGAGTCCGGCTGATTCGGCCAGGGAGAGCCCGACGACGTTGTAGAGGTAGGCGGGCAGCACGACGTTGACGCCCATGTAGACGATCTGGGTCAGCATCGTGGTGAGCGCGGTGAGGTTGATGCTGCGATTCCGGAAGCAGGCCGCGATCAATCCCTTTCCGGCGCCGTGGTCGTGGTTGTCGTCCGGCGGGGTGAGCCCGTTGGCGGCGATGTCCTCGTACAGCGTCGCGATCCGGTCGGCGGTGGAGTAGCGCCCCCAGAAGACCATCAGCGGAATCGCGACGATCAGGCCGAGGAACAACGTGTAGGACCAGTTCGACGCGCCGAACGCCGCGATGACGACGGCCGCCGACAGGCCGCTGAGCAGCGAGCCCACCGGGTAGCCGGTGTGGTGGGCGCCCAGCGCGAATCCTCGGCGTTCCTTGGGCCACCATTCGGCGGTGTTGCTGACGCCGACGGGCTCACCCCAACCGGCACCGAGGTTGACACCGACCCGCAGTGCGATGAACGCGACGGCGTGCGAGCTGACGGCTTTCAGGCCCGACACGAACGAGAGTGCCGTGTAGCCGATCACCAGCGGGACCTGGAAGCGGGCACGTTTCCAGCCGCCCCCGTACTTGTCGCTGAGGGTGGATCCGGGGATCGCCAGGACGGCGAGCGAGATCATGATGAGCGAGGCAATCGCGCCCCACGCGTCCGGGCTGAGGTGGAACTGCTCGGAGATGGTCGGCCCGAGCCGCAGAATGATCTCGCGGTCATAGGCGTTGAGAACCCAGATCAGCCAGCACACGGCGAGCGAGATCCACGAGTATTTGTGGGTGTTGCGCAGAGATCCGCGGCGCGAAGACGTCTTCATGGCTATGCACCGAACCTGTTCTCGGGAATGCCCGTGACCCCGAGATCGCGTATCGCGAACAGGGATCCACGTAGCTGGCCGTCGTCGGGAAATCGGGGCAGCGGCGGTCGGCCCATCGAGGTCACGTAGAGCACGTCGAGGTCGGCGCCGCCGAACATGACGCTCGTGGGTTTGCGTACCGGGAAGTCGATGACGCGGTCGACGGTGCCGTCCGGGGCGTAGCGAATGATCTTGCCGCCGTATACCAGTGCCTGCCACAGGTAGCCCTCGGCGTCGACGGTCGCACCGTCGGCCGCGCCGCCCGAGCTCGTGTCGACCCGCGCGAACGTGCGCCGATTGGTCACCGTTCCGGTGTCGAGGTCGTAGTCGTAAGCCCAGATCTCACCGGTCCAGGTGTCACAGAAGTACAGCGTCCGACCGTCCGGGCTCCAGCACGGGCCGTTGGAGACGGTGATGCCCTCGTCGAGCGTCGTCAGCGTTCCGTCCGGGTGGTAGCTGTAGAGCTTGCCGCTGGGCGAGTCCTCCAGGGTGTCCATCGACCCGAACACGAAGCGGCCGCGCTTGTCGACCTTGCCGTCGTTGAGGCGGTTGTCCGGCAGATCGGGCTCGGGGTCGAGCAGCGTCGTGAGCGTGCCGTCGGCCAGATCGAGCCGGGCCAACCCGTCCGCGAGCGCGACGATCGCGGCGTCGCCGTCGCGGCACAGTGCCATCGAACCGATCTTCTGGCCGACCTCCCAGGCCCTGATGTGCGAGCCGTCGGCGGTCGAGCGGAAGATCCGGCCGTCGGCGCTGTCGATCCAGTACAACGACTGTTGTTCGCAGTCCCACAGCGGTCCCTCGCCGAGCGTGGTCTTGAGATCGACGACCACGTCGATCGGGGGTGCGGCTTGCCTGTCGGACATTGCCGGAACGCTAGAAGTACGTCGATGTGTTCAGCAACGTTAAGTTGTGACCTCGGACATTTGTCGGCCGGTCAGTGGTCGACCACACTCGGGCCGGCCCGGTTCACCGCGGTGTCGCGGCATGCCCGGTCCAGCTGAACTTAACGTTGCTTAACGATTTGGGTCACACTTAATGTCGGGACACCCCGGCGAGTCAGGGAGGTGAACCGGTGAGAACACGCGTTTCGGCGGCCGATGTCGCGCGAGCGGTCGGCGTCTCGCCGGCCACGGTCTCCTACGTGATGAACGGCCGCCGCGGGGTGTCGGAGCAGACCCGGGCGAAGATCCTGGAGGTGGCCGAGCAACTCGGACACATCTCCAGCGCGCGGGCCGACGGGCTCCGCGCACATCAGACCCGGGTCATCGGCCTGGTCCTGACCGACATCGCCAATCCCTTCTACACCGAGATCGCGGCGGGGACGATCGACGCCGCGCGCGCCCGCGGCTTCGAGGTGTTTCTCGCCCACACCCAGGAGGATCCCGAGACGTTGCGGTCGGTGGTCGACGCGATGATCGCCCGCCACGTCGACGGCGTGGTGTTCACCGTGCTGCACCCCGACGACGGCGAGGTGATCCGGTCGCTGCGCAGTGCCCACATCCCGTTGGTGCAACTGTCGCGGCGGATCGAGCGCATCGACGCCGACTTCGTCGGGATCGACGATCGGGGCGCGGCCGCGGAGATGATGGAACACGTTGTCGGGCACGGCTACCGGGACATCGTCACGATCGTCGGGCCGCGCACGTCGAGCGCGTCGGCGGCCAGGGAAGACGGATTCGTCCGCACCGCCGAATCGCACGGCATCCGCAGCATCGCCTCGCACCGGATCAGCACCTACCTCAGCGAGCGGGGCGGCTACGTGGCCGTCGAGCAGGTGCTGGCCCGCAAGGCGTTGCCGCACGTGATCGTGTGCGGCAGCGACGCCATCGCCCTCGGCGCGATCAGCGCGCTGCGCGCGCATGCGATCAAGGTGCCCGAGGATGTCGCCGTCACCGGATTCGACGGACTCTTCCCCGGTGCGTCCCCACTCGTCGAGCTCACCACCGTCAACCAGCCGCGTCGCGAAATGGCCGAGCAGTCAATCGAACTCCTGACCCGCCGGATCGACGGAGCCGGGGGCTCCTACCAATCGGTGCTGCGCGCGCACGAACTCCGGATCGGAACGACCTGCGGCTGCCCGCGAAGACACGCGGCCGCCGCCTGACCACAACCGAACGCCGATCCCTGGGCGCACCGCCCACGGGATGACCTTTCGACACCCTGCAGGAGGCGCCTTGCCATGGCCACCGACACCGAGTTGAACTGGCTCATCTTCCGCAAGCTGATGCCACTGCTGATCGCGGCGTACATCATCGCCTTCATCGACCGCACCAACATCGGCCTCGCCAAGGCGCACCTCGAGGCCGACCTCGGATTATCCGCCGCCGCATACGGTTTGGGTGCCGGACTGTTCTTCCTGGCCTATTCGCTGTGCGAGGTGCCGAGCAACCTCATCATGCACCGCGTCGGGGCCCGGTTGTGGATCACCCGGATCATGGTGACCTGGGGCCTGTTGTCGGCGGCCATGGCCCTCGTGCAGGGGCCGGTGTCGTTCTATGTCCTGCGGGTACTGCTCGGGGTCGCCGAGGCCGGGTTGTTCCCCGGCGTGATGCTCTATCTCACCTACTGGTTCGGCCGCCGGCAGCGCGCGAAGGCGAACGGTGCGTTCCTGGTGGCGGTCTGCCTGGCCAACATCGTGGGAGCGCCCGTCGGTGGTGCGCTGCTCGGAATGGACGGGATCCTGGGCTGGCACGGCTGGCAGTGGATGTTCGTGATCGAGGGCCTGCCCGCCGTCGCGCTCGCGGTCATCGTCTACAAGTTCCTGCCCAACGGACCCCACGACGCGAAATGGCTTGCCCCGCAACAGGCACGTGAGCTGACCGAGAGGCTGGCCCGGGAGCAGCAGGACGGCGCAGAGGCCTCGGGCACGCATTCGTTCGCCGGCGTGTTCCGGGACAGGCAGATCCTGCTCGTGATCGCCGTGTACTTCACCCACCAGATCGCGGTCTACAGCCTCACCTACTTCCTGCCGGGAATCATCGGCGAATGGGGTCAGCTGTCCGACCTCACGATAGGTCTGCTCACCGCCCTGCCCTGGGTCGCCGCGGCCATCGGCACGCTCCTCCTGCCGCGCTACGCCACCGACGGCCGCCGGTCCCGCGCGATGCTCCTCGGCGGCATGGGCGCCATGGTCGTCGGATTCACGATCGGGGCGGTCGCCGGGCCCGCACTCGCGCTCGTCGGGTTCTGCATCGCGGCGTCCACGTTCTTCGTCGTCCAGTCGATCCTGTTCGCGGTGCCTGCTTCGCGGCTGGCGGGTGCGGCCCTGGCCGGCGGCCTGGCACTGGTCAACACGCTGGGCATTCTTGGCGGTTTCGTCGGACCGTTCGTGATGGGGCTTGTCGAGACCGCGACCGACAACCCCTCTGCCGGTTTGTGGTTCGTGATCGCGCTGGTGCTCATCGGAACCCTGGTCGGCTTGGCCCTCACGTTCCAGGACGCCCCGGCCAACGTCACCGAGAAAGAGGTAACACCATGACCGACCGGATCCTCGTGGTGGGCGCGGGCGCCATCGGCGGCGTCACCGCCGCGCACCTCGCGCGGGCGGGCCGGGATGTCACCGTGCTCGACGCCAACCCCGAACACGTGCGGCTGATGAACTCGCCCGGGCTGCGATTCGACGAGCTCGGGACGACCTCACACGTCCCGATCCCGGCGGTCGCCGATCCCGCCGAGCTGACCGGCAGGTTCGACTACGCGCTGGTCACGCTCAAGGCGCCGTATCTGGACGTCGCACTCGCATCGCTGGTCACCGGCGATCTCGTCGACACCTATGTCTCCCTCGGTAACGGCCTGGTGCAGAACACCGTTGAACGGATCGTCGGGGCGGACCGGCTGGTCATCGGGATCACCGAGTGGGGCGCGACCAACCTCGGCCCCGGCCACCTCGCCCAGACCACCGTCGCACCGTTCGTGCTCGGCGAGGCCGACGGCGCCCGCACCGCACGCGTCGAGACGCTGAGCGAAATCCTCTCGGCTGCGGCCGAAGTGCAGATCTCGACCAGCATCGTCGGCCAGGTCTGGACGAAGCTGCTGCTCAACAGCACCTTCTCCGGGCTCGGCGCGGTCAGCGGAATGCTGTACCGCGACGTCGTCGCCGACCCGCTCGGCCGCGAACTCGCCCACCGGCTGTGGACCGAGGCCTACGACGTCGCGCACGCGGCAGGTATCGAACTCGACGAGATCGTCGGTGTGCGGCCGGACCGGCTCGTCGTCCGCTCCCGCGACGACGTCGAAAGCGCCGATGCGGCAACTGAAATCCTGATGGGCCGGCTCGGCGCGACTAAGGCGTCCATGCTGCAGGATCTCGAACGCGGCGCCAGTACCGAAGTCGACGTCATCAACGGCGGGGTGTGTGTAACAGCCGAGAAAGCCGGTGTCGCAAGCCCGTTGAACGCCCGCATCGTCGAGCTGGTGCACGACTGTGAACAAGGCCACCGGTCACCGGGCCCGGCCACGTTCGAAGCCCTCGCCGAAGTGCCCGCCTGACCCCAACCCTCAAAGGAGAAAACCATGAACGACAAGGTCATCATCACCTGCGCGCTGACCGGCGGCATGACCGTGCCCGCCCAGAGCAAGGCCATCCCCATCACGGTCGACCAGATCGTCGAGGAGGGCGTCAAGGCGGCCGAGGCCGGCGCCGCGGTGCTGCACGTGCACGTGCGTGACGAGGCGACCGGGCGGCCCGTCGCCGACCTCGACCTGTTCGACCGGGTGCTGTCCGAACTCAAGAAGCACACCGACGCGGTCATCCAGCCGACCACGGGCGGCGGCCGCGGGATGACCGTCGAAGAGCGGGCCTCGGTCCTCAAGTTTCGCCCGGAGATGGCCACGTTCAACGCAGGCAGCTTCAACTTCGGACTGTTCCCCGTGGCGTCACGCGACCTGCCGTTCGCCGAGTGGGAACGCGAATACCTGGAGGGCACCACCGACTACATCTTCAAGAACACCTTCGCCGACATGACGTACATGGCCGAGCAGATGCGGCAGGCCGAGACCCGGCCCGAGATCGAGGTCTACGACGTCGGCCACATCTACAACCTCGAACAGCTGGTCAAGGACGGTGTACTGACCCCGCCGTTCAACCTGCAGTTCGTGCTCGGCGTGCTCGGCGCCAACGCCGCGGAACCCGACCAGCTCATCCATATGCTGCGCACCGCCGAGCGGGTCTTCGGCCGGGATTCGTTCACCTGGTCGGCCGCAGGCGTGGGCTACCGCGGTGAGTACAGCCTGGCGGCCCTGTCGTTGATCCTGGGCGGCAATGTGCGGGTCGGGCTCGAGGACAACCTGCGGATCACCAGGACCGAGAACGCGACGTCGAATGCGCAGCTGGTGCGCAAGGCCGCCGAGCTCGCCGAACTGTTCGACCGCACACCCGCAACGCCCGACGAGGCGCGTGCGTATCTGGGCCTCAAGGGCGCCGCCGCGGTGGCCTTCTGACCGCTCAGTGCAGCTTGAAGATCACCGCGCGCTGCACCACGAAGTTGATCACGGTCGCGGTGCCCTGCGCGATGACGAACGCGACCGGCACCGCCCACGCCCGGTAATCGGCCAGGTGCAGCACCAGGTGGTTCAGCCCGACCTGCACCGCGAAGGTCACGATGTAGAGCACCCACACGGCGACGAGCCGCGCGGTGCTCGGCGGTGCCTGGAAGGTCCACCGCCGGTTGATCAGGTACGCGGTGGTGGTCCCGGCGATGAAGCCGATCGTCTTCGCCAGGTCGACCTGTAGCCCGCCGACCTTGTAGAGCAGCACGTACAGGCCGAAGTCCACGATCGCGGACAGTCCGCCGGTGACGATGAACCGGAATGCCTGGGTCTTGAGATCCAGGCGCGGGTTTGCGGGTGCGTCGGCCACCCGGGCAGCTTAACGAGGCATACCGTTGCGTCGTGTTGCAGATGGTGCTCAACTACCTCGGCATCGTGATGTTCGCCTCGTCGGGGGCGATGGTGGCGATCCGTAAGGGATTGGATCTCTTCGGGATCGCGGCGCTGGGGGTGTTGACCGCGGTGAGCGGTGGCGTGCTGCGCGATCTGTTCCTCAATGTCAGCCCACCCTCGTCGATCGAGCATTGGCCGAACATCACGGTCGCGCTCGTCGCGACGGCGGTGGCGACCCTGACCGCCAGGATCTTCATCCGGTTGCGCCGGATCGTGCTCACCCTGGACGCGATCGGGATGGGCTTCTTCGCCACCTCGGGCGCGGCGTTCGCGGTCGATGTCGGCGCCAGCTGGTTCGCCGCGGTGCTGATCGGGGTGACCACCGCGATCGGCGGCGGGATCGTCCGTGACGTGCTGGTGCGGGAGATACCGCTGTTGATGGGAACCGACGATCTCTACGCGGTCCCGGCCGTCATCGGTGCGACGGCCTACGCCGTCGTCGACTATCTGGGTCCGCAGTGGGCGGGCCTGGTGGTGGGGACGGTGCTGGCGACGGCGCTGCGCCTGGCCGGGCTGGCTTTCCGGTGGCGGCTGCCCACCGGTCCGCGGGACCTGTTCGTCGGCGGTGATGGTTAGCCTCGATTTTTCGCCGGGGTTGGCGATGGCGTGCTGCGGTCGCGTGGTGGGCGTGTATAGATCGTTTTGACGCTCTACGCGTGTGGAGTCGTCCCGTGTCGCCGGGGTGGGCGGGCTTTCCCAGGGCCAGTGGGTCTTTCGTGATCGGTGAGCCGGGGGGCTTGCGGTTACCCGAAGGCAGTGCGCAGGTTTTGCCAGGCGGTCGCGATCTGGGCGGCCCATCGCCAGGTGGCGTCGATGCGTAGCCTCAGTTGTCGGGCGCCGCGGGTGATGCGGGCGGCCACGTGCAGGACGCGGTAGCGGAAGGTGGCGATCTCGGCGCGAGCCAGTTCGGGATGTGTGCGGAAGCCGATGAGTCGGGTCCAGGTGACCAGGTCGGCGGCGGTCAGCACGATTTCCAGCCAGGCGGCGTTGGACCAAAACGAGTGACAGGGCAGGTTGCGCAGCCCGGTGGCTTTCAGGTCGCGGATGCGGTCCTCGACGCGGGCGTGCTGGCGGTGCCGCAGTTCCAGGCCGGCAATCTGGCCGGGGACGACACCGACCGGTGTGTCGGTGATGAACGCAGTGACCCGCATGCCGTCGGCGTCGGTGAACCGCAGTTGCGCGCCGGGGTGAGGGCGTTCTTTGCGCAGGATCAGCCGGGTGCCGGCCGGCCAGCTGTCGAGGTTGACCAGGTCGGTGGCCTCGGCGACCCAGGCCCCGTCTCGGATACCGTCGGCGGTGTCGATCGCCGGATACCAGCAGGAACCGAGGTTGAGGATGTCCACGGCGTCCTGGACGCGGGCGTCGACGGGATAGCCGAAGGAGAACCCCACCCCTGCGCTGCGGCAGGCATCGGCGAACTTGTGGGTGGCTCCGGCAGTGTCGCAGCGCACCAACACCTTCGGTGGGCCGCCCTCATCGCCACGACTGGGGTCGGGCCGCCACGGCGCCGGCAGCGCGGCCAGCGCCTGGTGCAACACGACGATGTGATCGCTGGCGGTGTTGGAGCCGGCGTTGCCGGTCCGCAGCAGTCCGGCCAGCGCTTCTCCGCCAGCGATCTCGGGGCGATCCAGAAACGCCAGCAGCGGGTGATGACCGAAGGTCTTCTTCCAGGTCGGTGTGGCCCCGGCCTTGTTATCGGAGTGATCGATGACCAGGGTGGCGTCGATATCGATGTGCAGCCAACCCTGCCCGGGGGCGGCTCCGGCGTTCCAGGCCGACGCTCGTGCCGCGGCGCGGGCAGCCCGCACCCCGGGCAGGTGCGCAGCGTCGATGCGCTCATCGATCAGCCGCCACATCGTGGTCGTGGAGGCCTTCGCGCCGAACACGTGCTCACGATCACCGCAGAGCTGACCCACTCCATCGATGCAGTCAGCCCCGTCGGCGACCGCGGCGGCCAGATCAGCGAACACATCACCGGGGGCGTACACCCACCGACCCCGGTAGGTGTCGGCCAACGCAGCCGTGACCTGCGCCGATAGGCCCGTACGGTCGGCAAGTTCACGCAGCATGCCCATCCCGGCATGCGACACCACACCATGGCCGTCGGCAGAGACTTTCACTCGTGAAGCGACCGCGATATTCTTCACCTGCGAGGTGCCTTCCCCTGGGAACGATTGAACCGTAGAGAAGTCCAATTATTCCTTGCAGGACAGGCACTTTCGCGTATCTACACCCCACCAAAGCAACATTTCACGGAAAATCCGGGCTAAGAAGCAAAACAGCAAGAAAAACGACAAGAAGAAGAAACAGAGCAGCCGCCACAAAAAGCGCAAACGCAAGAACGGATCCAACTAGTTAGGTTGGTCAGGATGGCGACACCAAAGGTAAACGAACTGATCGCGACATTCGATGTGTACCCCGACTACGGTCAGGTACTCGTCGAAGAAGCTGGCAATCCTGCAGGCGTTCCCGACGATAGCGACGGGAAGGTGGCCGTGAACGACCACTCGGTGGTGGTGTCGACGATGACGTCGGATGCGGCCGACACCTTCGGTCGCGATGTTGTCGTATGTGTGTACCGCGGCAGCGATGGGACGGGCTTCGGAGAGCTGGTTTTCGACGGCACCGTGATCTTCACCGAAGCAGCGCTCGCGGTAGGAGAGATTCTTGATCTCCCTGAGGACCTGCACCGGGTCCCTATCGATCACACCGGCCCTATCCACCTGCAGATCTACACGCGCAACACCATTCCCGAAGTTCCGGCCAGCGACCCCACTGACATCAACATCCTGATCCGAACCGACACGGGACAGTGACAATGTGAATTCCCCTGGTTGGGTGGTCGTGGCTACAGAGCGCGCTGGTTTCCCGCCAACGCGAGCGTGCGGTCGTGGACTGCACCAGTTTGGACATCCGCAGGTCGCGACTGACCTTCGGTGATAGGCGACGGAGCGTGATTCCGCAGGTAACCAGGCATTTCGCTGTCCTCCGATGGGGTTCGAATCCCCTTAGCTCCACTCCTGACTCTGTCCTACGGCACCGCGTCCGGTGCGTTGAGGCTGACGATTGTGGTCAAGCATCACAGCCATGGCGGATCCTTCCGGGTGTCAGTTCCAGCCGTTCCAGTGGATGAACTTGCGGTGGTCGGCTCGTGGGCCCGGGCGAAATGAGGTGCCACGGCTGAAGGCGATCGGGCTCAGCGCGGCCTGCACGACGTGGTGGTAGTCGATGCCGAGCAGCTCGGCCATGTCGTGTTCATAGCTGAGGTGACATGTGGTCCAGGTGGTCCCGAGGCCGCGCTCGCGGGCGGCGAGCATAAAGCTCCACACCGCAGGCAGCACCGAACCCCACGCGCCGGCCTGTCCACGTACGGTCGTCAACTCCTGTCGCGAGTTCACCCGTACACACGGCATCAGCAAGATCGGTGCCTCGTGCAGGTGGGCGGCCAAGTGATCCAGACTGGCGAGGATCCGCTCCCATTCGCCGCTGCCCGGGTTCATGCGGCTGACGTCGTGCGGTCCTCCCGTGCCAGGCACCCCCACAGCCAGCCCGCGCCGCCAGATCTGAGCGACCCGAGCCCGCAGCGAGGGTTTGTGACGCCGATATCGCAACCGTTGACGGATTAGCCTCGAATCCATGGCGCGGTCCAAGGAGTTCGATCCCGAGGTGGTGCTTGACGCTGCCATGCGGCTGTTCTGGAGGAACGGCTATGCGCGCACGTCGACCTCCGGTCTGGTAACCGAATTGGGCATCGCGCGGGCCAGTCTGTATGGCACTTTCGGGTCCAAACGCGGCCTGTACCTGGCGGCATTGGACCGCTATCTCGCCGGAGCGGGGGAACCGGCGCCAGAGCGCGTGGCACAGGAGGCGGAGTCCGGTCTGGCCGCGGTGCGGGCGCTGCTGGAGGATGCCGCAGCGCTGCCCGGGCAAGGGCTTCCGCCAGGATGCTTCTCGGTGAACGCGACTGTCGAGCACGGCGATAGCGACTCCGAGGTGTCGACGCGCCTCGACCGCAATCGTGAGCGGATGGAGTCGGTGTTCAAAGGTGCCCTCGCGCGGGCACGGGCAGAGGAGACGCTTGATGCCGAGACGGACCTCGATGAGGCCGCAGTCTTGCTGTCCACGGTACTTATCGGACTTCAGGTTTTGTCCCGAGCCGGCGTCAGCCAATCGAACCGCTCCGCTCGAACCATCGACGCGACGCTGAATGCCTTATTCGTGTCAGTCCGCGTCGATTGATTGGTCGGAGTTTCGTTGCCGCAGCGCGGCACTGTCTCACGGACCCGTGGGTCGGCCGAAGTATTTCTGGCTCAACGCGGCGTAGGTTCCGTCCTGCGTTGCAATGTTGAGCCATTGGTTGATCCACTGCTGCAGGTCCGCGGACGCACTCGGAATGAGATAGGCCTTCTGCTCGAAGGTGAACGGATGGTCGAGCGCAATTCCGCACAGTTTTGGGTTGGCGATGGCCTGCCAGCGAACTTCGCTGGTGTCGGTGATCATCACGTCGGCGGCGCCCGCCGCCAGCTGATCGAAAATCGTGTTGTTGTCCGGCCAGTCCACCACCTGTGCGGTGTGCAGGTGGGTCTTGTCGAACTCGGCATTGCCGCCGCCGGGGTTGACGATGACGCGCACCCCCGGTCGGTCGATGTCTGCCAGGGCGTGGAAGCGGCCACTGTCGCTACACCGGCCTATCGCGGCTTTGCCGTCGCGCAGGTACGGGATGCTGAACAGTGCCTGTTTGGCGCGGTTCAGGTTGATGCTGATGCCGCCCATTGCGAGGTCACAGGAGTTACCGACGTCGGCCATCAGGTTCTTCCACGTGGTGGGCACCAGCTCAAGCTGAACCCCGAGCCGCTTAGCCATGTCACCCGCCATCTCGATATCGAGTCCGCTCCACTTCCCTTGGCCGTCCCGGTAGGTGAAGGGGCGATAGTCGCCGGTGCTACAAACCCGGATGGTGCCGTCCTGGGTGATTCGCGACAGTGCGGTCGGCGCCTCTGAGGGTGGGCTGGGCGTGCATCCAGCGACCACCGCGACGACGAACGCGACCAGTACGGTGAGCCACCGCCGTTGCACTGCAGTCATTTTCACCTGGAGCCCTTCCCGTCGAGCGGCGCCGAAACCATGCGTGGTGCCGGGGTGTCACTGAGACCGTCACTCTATGCCGTTGCCGATGCGCCTTCGGTCGCCACGCAGCGATATCATGCGCTATCAGCACGAGGGGGCGCCAGGCGGCGGTCATCGACCGCGCGTGGGAGTGACCGCTCAGGTGGGTTGATCGATGAGTCGGCGCGGGTGCGGATGCACGAACATGAACACAGTCGACCGTCCGACCTGGTTCTGTGCGGCCATGAGACACTCACATCGGTCGAGCGAGGTGAGGGAGCCGGATGGCGTACGTCAAGGCGGCCGAACGCGAGAAGCAGATCATCGCCGCGGCCAGAACCGTGCTCGCATCCGTCGGGGTGTCCGCCACGACATTGCGGTTGGTGGCGAGCGAGGCCGGAATCCCGTTGGGCACACTGCATTATGTCTTCCCGTCGAAAGAGCAGATGTTGCGGGCGGTGATCGACGCGGTCGTCGGCGAGGTGCTGGACACGGTCGCGGCGGATCTGGAGCTGGACCGAGGTGTGGAACACGCGATCCGGTACGGCGCGTTCCGGTTCTGGGACACATTGGTGCAGGGCGACGTGGGCGCGCAGATTATGCAATACGAGTTGGCGATGTACTCGGCACGAACCAGCGGGACCGGCGGTCTGGCCCTCTACGAGCGGTACACGTCTTTGATCACCGAGGTGTGTGAGCAGGCGGCCAGGTGGGCCGGCGAGCGTTGCGCGGTCGGCTTCGACACTCTCGGACGGCTGTGTCTCGCCGTCATCGACGGTCTGATCGTGCAATACGTGGCCAACCCCGATCCTGAACGCGCACACCGTGACCTCGGGCGCGCGGTTGACATGATCGTGGCCTTCGCCGACCCGAAACCCGTTACGAAAACGCGTGCCCGGCGCCGTCGCTGAGCGACCCCCATCGGCTCCACCGATTGCGCGAGGGCGTCCGTCTGCCTTATCGTAAAAATCGGTCGGTTGTCCGACATAGTTCATTCGCGACGGGCGCGGTGCGGAAGGACCACATGACGCGAGACCAGGCGGGCAGATCACCATCCGCGACGACGGTGGCGGTGGTGGGTGCCGGGCTGTCCGGGTTGACGGCCGCCCGTGAACTCCACCGCCGCGGCGTCGACGTCATCGTGCTGGAAGCAGCCGACCGGGTGGGCGGCCGGGCGATGAGCGAGACGACCGTTCTCGGTTCGCGGGTGGACCTGGGCGGGCAGTGGATCGGCCACGACCACCACCGCGTGATTGACTTGGCCGCCGAGTTCGGGGCCTCTCGGTTCCGGATGCACACCCGGCCGCTTCCGGTCGTGATCAGCGGATCGCGCCGGATACGCGCGGCCGGCCCGACGATGCTGTCGGCCGGCGTCGTCCTGGGCGCTGTCGAGGTGGCGTCCCGGATCCGAGCGTCGCAGCGGTTCAACGCCACAACCGTCGCCGCCTGGCTGAACCGGCTTCCGGCGCGCACCGCTCGACGGCTGCTGGAAGTGATCGCATTGATCTCGTGGACCGGCGACCTGGACCGCGTCTCGATTCACGCCATGGCATCGATGGTCCGCCGGCAGGGCGGCCTGGCGACCATGCTGTCGACCAAAGGCGGGGCGCAGGAATCGTTGCTCGTCGAAGGGGTCGGGTCGCTGGTCGACGGCCTGGCCGCCGGACTCGGTGAGCGGGTGTGGTTGAACCGGCGAGTCACGGCTATCGTCTGCGACGACCGCGGGGTCACCCTGCGTACCGGCTCCGGCGATCTGCGGGCCGCGAAAGTCATCGTCACGGTCCCGTCACCGGTGATCGATCGGATCGAGTTCGATCCACCACTTCCGCCTGATCGGATCGCGTTGTGCCGCAACACCTACATGGGCTCGGTGTACAAGGCGATCGCGGTCTATGAGCGACCGTTCTGGCGGGAACGAAGCGGCGGTGAGTTCATCGTGCTGGACAACCCAGGTAGGGCCGTATTCGACACCACCCCGCCGGGCGGCCCCGGGCACCTGTGTGTGCTCGTGGCCGGGCCGGAGGCGCGCCAACTCGACCGGCTGGACCCGGCCGGGCGCCGTGGTGTGGTGCTCGATGCGCTGGCCCGCCGCGTCGGGCCCGAAGTCCTCGAACCGGCCGGCTGGCACGAGAAGTCATGGCACCGTGACGAGAACGTCGGCGGCGGCTACATCGCCCTGCCGTGTCCGGGAACCACCGAAGGGCTGCTGCCGGTGGCGTCCGCAGCCGTCGGCGACATCCACTGGGCGGGCTCGGAAACGGCCGCCCACCATCCCGGCTACCTCGACGGGGCCATCGAGTCCGGCATCCGGGCGGCCTCGGAGGTGAGCGAGGCGGTGAGGGCGCTCGGCAATCCGGATCAGTGAGTCCGCGGGCGCGTCCGACCGCCTGGGTGGGCAGCGTCCCACTGCGCCTCGATGCAGGTCACGCGGCGATGCTCGATGACGAGCCACAGCGTTCCGGCGACCGCACCGAGAACGGTGATGAGCACCGTGGTGGATAGCCATTCGTAATGTCGGTAGGCGGTGGCCGCCGCTACGCTGATCAGCCCCACCATCGCCACGACCAACAGAATCAACCCCGGCCAGAAGAAGTTGTCTTTCATCGCGATACCCGCGCGCGGTTGCGTGGTCCGGGAATGATCCGTCGGATCGTCGTGCGTGTCTCCCATCACCGTCCCTCCTTCGTCGGACAGGGCATCAACGTCGGTCCGATCTGGTCGAGTCGCATCGGTCGCGGATGAGCAACTCGGGCAGCGTAATCGCCCCAATCGTGGTCACGAGCCACACCACGACGGTCGTGGCCGCCCAGGATGCGGTGGTGTCAATGGCGAGCCCGTGCGTCAACACCGAGGCAAGGATCAACGCGGCGATCGTCAGGGCCAAGCCGCTGCCCCCGAGGAGCAGCGACGCATACTGATGGGGCAGCGTCACGATCGCCACGGACAGCATCGCCTGCGTCACCGCGAATACGGTCACGGCGACGACGAGCCCCGTTGCCGACAGCGAGACTCCGGGAACGACCCGCGCGGCAACCAGCAGTCCGATCGCCCACGACGCCAAGAGCACAACTGCCCTCAGCAGGATCCTCGTCATGGTGGGGGGCTGGACTGGTGTTGCCATGGGCACATGCTGACGATGGCAGGGGTGAGTTGTCATCGCCCGGTTCGCGGTCTCACCCGGGTGAGAAGTCGACGATGCGGTCATGAACGGCCCGCCCCACACGTCGCCGGGGACATCACGCCTCGTCCTACGCGATCGCAGCGGTGCGCCGGACGGGGTCACACTGTGCCCGGTGGGTGCGCAATGGAACCGGCTGCACCTGCTGCGCCCGGATCTGGACCAGTATGGTGCGCAGCCGTGGCTCTTCCGGGCCGCCGGCGTACCCGTCCAGCCAGCGGCTCAGCCTGTCCAATATCGTCATCGACATGGCCATCCGGCTTGACCTGATCGCGGCGAGTATCCGCTCGATCGCGAGGTAGTGTTCCCCGCAGCCTAATTCGACAAATGTCATGGTGCGTTCATAACCCGTCAGACACGCATCTGCCGCAATGGCCAACAGCCACGCCATATTCGCGTCCGAGGTCATCGACGAGTCAACCGCGCCCGGCGGCGGCGTCGTTGTCGTCTCAGGCTGTGCCCGACCGTGTGAACTCCACATACCTCACCGCCGGTGATCGATTGTCCTGGGCTGTCTCCATCAGATTGCCGTCGGGCGGGGTGACTGGTCATCACCCGTGCCGCTGGTTCACCCGGGTGATAACCGGGGATGGTGCGCCACGCGCCCGAGATGGGTAGAGGTACGCCGGTCCGAGTCCACACCCCGCTGTGGGACGCTGTACCGAGCGTGCAGGGTTCCGTGCCGAAACGGCGCCTACACCTCGAAATGGCGCACGCTCACCACAGCATCCGTACCCAACATCTCCGCTTGGACTGGCCGGTGACGTCGGGTCAATCGCGGTACCGCGATAATTGATCGGTCAGTTCGTGGGCGTAGGCGAGTTGCCGGGTGAGCTTGATGCAGGCGTCCTGGGCCCGAGCGTGACATTCGGCGACATAGTCGATCGCCTGGGCGCGTTGGGGTGTGGGTGCGGCCGGTGTGTTGAGGGTGTCGAGCGCGTCGAGCAACTGCCGCATCTCGTCGAGGCTGAAACCCAGCGGTTTCATCCGGCGGATCGACAGCAGGCGCTCGACATCGCCGACGGTGTACAGGCGGAACCCGCCCGCGGAGCGTGCCGAGGGCGCCACCAGCCCGACCTCGTCATAGTGGCGGATGGTCTTGATGGACAGGTCGGTTCGCGCCGCGACCTCCCCGATCTGCAGGTGCCGCTGGCTGCTCACGAGTGGTCGTCCTTTCCCGGCCGGTCAGTGTGCCGCGGTGAGCCGGCCGCTCAGCTGCGCATGCCGGTGCGCACTGTTGTCGTTCATCCCGACAATGCTGACCGTCTTACCCTTGGCAGCGTATTTGGTGGTGATCGCATCCAGCGTGGCCACCGTCGAGGCATCCCAGATGTGGGCCTGGCTCATATCGATGACGATGTTGTCGGGGTCACCGGCGTAGTCGAACTCGTACACCAGGTCATTGCTGGAGGCGAAGAACAGCTCACCTCTGACCGCATACACGCGGGTGTCGTCGTCGGGGTGGGCGATGTCGACGACTTCGGTCAGGTGGGCGACCCGGCGAGCGAATAGCACCATCGCGGTGAGCGTGCCCACGGCAACACCGTAGGCGAGGTTGTCGGTGGCCACGGTGACCGCGACGGTCGCCAGCATGACGGTGGTTTCGCTTTTGGGCATGCGCCGCAGCGTTTTCGGGTTGATGCTGTGCCAATCGAGGGTGCCCACCGACACCATGATCATGACCGCGACCAGTGCCGCCATCGGGATCTGGGCTACCACGTCACCGAGCCCCACCACCAGGCCGAGCAGGAAGGCGCCGGCCAGGAAGGTGGAGATGCGGGTGCGGGCGCCGCAGGCCTTGACGTTGATCATGGTCTGGCCGATCATGGCGCAACCGCCCATGCCGCCGAAGAATCCGGTGACGATGTTGGCCACGCCTTGTCCGAGCGCTTCGCGGGACTTGTCGGAGTGGGTGTCGGTGATGTCGTCGACCAGCTTTGCGGTCATCAGGGATTCCAACAGCCCGACGACGGCCATGGTGAGCGCGTAGGGGGCGATCACCTCGAGGGTGTGCATGGTGAACGGCACATCCGGGATCAGCAGGGACGGCAGGCTCGACGGGAGTTGTCCCTCGTCGCCCACATTGGGAATCGACCAGCCGAATCCGACGGTGGCGGCGGTGAGCACCACGATGGCCACCAGCGGGGCGGGGATCGCCGTGGTGAGTTTGGGCAGCGCCACGATGACGACGATCGCGGCCGCCACCATCGGGTAGACCAGCCAGGGCACGCCGAGCAGGTGCGGCAGCTGGGACAGGAAGATCAGGATCGCCAGCGCGTTGACGAAGCCCACCATCACGCTGCGCGGTACGAACCGCATCAGCTTGGCCACGCCGAGGCCGCCCAGGACCAGCTGCAGCACCCCGGCCAGGATCACCGTCGCGATCAGGTAGTCCAGGCCGTGGCTGCGCACCAGGGGCGCGACCACCAGCGCGACCGCGCCGGTGGCGGCCGAGATCATCGCAGGCCGGCCACCGGCGATCGCGATCGTGACGGCCATCGTGAACGCCGCGAACACACCCACGCGCGGGTCGACGCCGGCGATGATCGAGAACGAGATCGCCTCCGGAATCAGCGCCAGTGCCACCACGAGCCCGGCCAGCACCTCGGTGCGCAGCCGGCGCGGTGAGCGCAGGGCACCCAGCACTGATTGCTGCTCGCGCGGGGACACCGCTTCCGGCAGTCGTTTCACCACAGCTCCGTTCCGGGCGGACACCCGATATCACGCAGTGCACATCGACATCGGTGGGCACCATCGAGCGCGCATCGTTGCGCGAAAAGTGTTGCCGGAACGCATCATCAGCGGCCTCGACGAGGACTGCGACGCTGGTGCGTCCAGCGACGATTCCGAACTCTACCCGTGGGGGAGGGTTCGGTTCCAACCCGCCCATCGGCGTGTGCGCAAGCCCACATCCAGGACATGCCGCCGAGCACCGGGAAACATTCACCGCCGGTTACGCGTTGATGGTCCGTCGGAAATGAAAAAGGGGAGCGGTGCGCTCCCGTCCCCTCCACCATATAGCGGAGCAGGGGGCTTGCCGCAAGGCCGGGGTGAGGGCGCACAATCGCTGGCCGGAGTCGACCGGGGGAGTCGGCGGGCGGGCCACGGGAGGTAGCCAGTGAGAGATAGCGAGCAGCACGTGTCGAGCCGGGAGTACGAGGACGAACTGCAGTCCGAGCGCGACTATGTCGCCGGACTCTACGCGCGGCTGGACGCCGATCGCGCCGACGCCAAGCGGCGGTACCAGGCCGCGTTGCGGGCCCCGGTCGACGCGCAGGACGGCTCGACCCTGGTCGGGCGTGACGCGGAGGTCCGCACCATGGCCAAGACGATGGAGCGGCTCGATGTGGCCGACAACGGCCTGTGCTTCGGTCGGCTGGAATCCGTTGAGGGCGAGCATCTGTACATCGGCCGCCTGGGCCTGCTCGACCCCGACGACGACTACGAACCGCTGCTGCTGGACTGGCGGGCCCCGTTGGCGCGGGCGTTCTATGTGGCGACCGCGGCCAGCCCGGAGAATATGCGGCGTCGCAGGCAGTTCCACACCCGCGGGCGCCGGGTGCTCGATTTCACCGACGAGATCCTCGGCCGCCCCACCGGGGCCGAACTCGGCGACGAACGCGACGGTCCCGGCGATGCCGCCCTGCTGGCCGCGGTCAACGCGCCGCGCGGCGCGGGCATGCGCGACATCGTGGCCACGATCCAGGCCGAGCAGGACGAGATGATCCGGCTCGACCATTCCGGTGTGCTGGTGATCGAGGGCGGCCCCGGCACCGGCAAGACCGTGGTCGCGCTGCACCGCGTCGCCTATCTGCTCTACACCCAGCGCGCACAGATGGAACGGCACGGGGTGCTGGTGGTCGGCCCCAGCCCGGCGTTCCTGAGCCACATCGGCCGGGTGCTGCCGTCGCTCGGCGAGTCCCAGGCGGTGTTCATGACCACCGGCGACTTCGTGCCCGGTCTGCGCGTCACCGCCGAGGACACCCCGCAGGCCGCGCGGGCGAAGGGCTCGCTGAAGATCCTGGACGTGCTCGCGGCGGCGGTGGCCGATCGCCAGCGCGTGCCCGCCGAACCCATACCGGTCAAACTGTCCGATGTCACCGTGCACATCGATGCGGGGGTGGCCGAATGGGCCAGGCAGGAGGCGCGCGACACCGGGCTCCCGCACAACGAGGCCCGCGCCGCCTTCACCGACGTCATCACCTGGGCGCTGACGGAACGGGCGATCGGGCGTATCGGCAAGGGCTGGTTGACGCGGGAGGACAAGGCGGCCTGGGAACACATGCGGGCCGAGCTGGTCGAAGAACTCGACGATCACGAGGGATTTGCGGCCGCGCTCGCCGAGCTCTGGCCGATGCTGACCCCGCAGACCCTGTTGGCAGACCTCTACACCTCCCAGGACCGGCTGCGGGCGGCGGGCGCGGACGAGGCCCTGTGGCGGGCCGAGGGCGATGCCTGGACGGTCTCGGATGTGCCGCTGCTCGACGAGCTGGTCGATCTGCTCGGCCGGGACCGGGCCGCCGACCAGGCCGCCGAGCGCGACCGCAGGGCCGAGGCGGCCTATGCGGCCGGGGTGCTCGACCTGATGACCGCCCGCGAGGATCTCATGGACGACGAGGATCACCTGCTGGCCGCGGATCTGATCGACGCCGAGGAACTCGCCGAACGTTTCCAGGAGCGCGACAACCGCGAACTCGACGAACGCGCCGCCGCGGACCGGGACTGGACCTACGGGCATGTGGTGGTCGACGAGGCGCAGGAACTGTCCGAGATGGATTGGCGGGTGTTGATGCGCCGCTGCCCGCGGCGCTCCTTCACGATCGTCGGCGACCTCGCCCAACGGCGGTCGGCGGCCGGGGCGGACTCGTGGGCGGCGATGCTGGAGCCGTATGTGCCCGCCGACACCACCGGCAACAACCGGGGCGGCCGCTGGGTGTACCGCTCGTTGACGGTGAACTACCGCACCCCGGCCGAGATCATGGCGGTGGCCGCGGAGCTGCTCGCCGAGTTCGCCCCCACGGCCACGCCTCCGGAATCGGTTCGCGCCTGCGGGGTTCCGCCCTGGTCGCGGCGATTGACCGACGACGAACTGGGCTCGGCCATCGAGGAATTCGTGCGCGACGAGGCCGGACGGGAAGGC
>NZ_JBSFPX010000136.1:0-20787 GCF_053588415.1 Mycobacterium sp. NPDC003449 | reverse complement strand
AGTTCAGTCGTGTTCTCTTCCGTTCTGGCTCCCGACATCTACTACACTGACCGCTGCTCACAGGTGAGGAATTTCGGCGAGCACAGCCGGGGATTTTCGATGAGCGCCGTCACCAAGGCCACGAGGACATGTGCAGGTAACCAGAGTCCCTGGACAGGGACGTAGACACCTTCATCGGGGATGTAGCGGCCGGTAATGATCTTGTCGTCAGTGGCGATGTGGCCAAGATTGGAGGCATGCATCGGGATACCCGGTATTTTTGCCCACCTGATCTGATTATACGTCAGGTTTGCCAGAAGTTGGACATCAGTTGTTATGACGCTAGTCATGTCTATTTGCTGACTATTTCGTGAATAGCTCGGATGAGAGGTGCAATCTCATCTTCAGCAATGGCGACCCAACTCTTGCCTTGGGACAGGATCACCCCATTGCCTCGATGTCGTCGTTGAACATGCACCGGTGATCCACCGGTGGTGATCGTGATTCGTTCGTTCATCATCTCGTCTCTTGTCATTGCGTCTTTTCCGCCCACTCATCCCAGCAACGGTCGCACCAGTTCCGCACTGATGACTTAGGTGATCCCGGAAAGGTGCGCCCGCATTCGATGCATGTGAATCCGAGATCCTCTTCAAAAATCACACCGCCGGGTACGTCGCCCGTAGCACCGTTCCCCGACCAACACGACGCCACGATGTGGTAGAGGATTTGGTGGATGATCTGGTACGGGGCTCATTGGCGAACCCTTGACGTGCTCTGAATGAGCGCCTGACATGTCACGGGTGAGCCCCTGACCGTCCATGAGTGAGCCATTGATATTTATCTTGGGCTCACCGATGACCCCCTGACTCAATGGCTCATCAGCGAGCCCTCGAGGCGGCAGCGTAAGTTCATATCGAGAATGCCAGCCGACGCCGTTTTTACCCTTTCGACCTTGTGACACCAACTTCAGGTAACCGGCGTTTCGCAGAGTCTTCAGGTGTCTTTTCACGGCTGATATGGACTGGCATGTGTCGCGGGGCAGTTTCTCGTTACCTGGCCAGCAGTTCGTCCCGTCCGGGTCGGCGTAGTTCAGCATATCGACCAATGTTCGGTACTCGGTAGTGATCGGTCGTCCGCGTAGTTGTTTGAGATATTGGAATTTGCCACGGAAGGTCTTCATGGGTTCGTTGATTTCGTATGGTCATTGCTGAGTTGCTAGCAGGAATCTCAGCCACTTTCGGGTAGTGGCTGGGGTGATGGGGATGGTGCGGCTTATTTAGGCGGCGCGTCGACCTTGCCAGGCTTGGCCTGGAATAGTTTTCTGATGGCTGGTGACCGTTCCCACTGTTCGCGTGATGTCGGCTTAGGGTCGGATAGGACCGGTTTCCGCTCACTCACGGGGCGGCTCCCGACCGGTGGAGCCTCAGCGATCAACGCGCGCAAGTCGTCCGCGCTTGTCGCCGACAGTGTCGGGGCATTTGGCGGGCCATCGTCGCCCATCGGGTGGAGCACGTAGGGGTATATGCCGTGCACATTCAACAGAACGTCGTATCCCTTGCGCCGTGCTGCCTCTAAGAGTTCCGGCGGCACGTACGTCACGGCCGGGTGTCCCGCGGTCGCACCTGTGCGCGGCGGCGGGCCTCCACACTCTTGGCCGCCATGCGGATGTAGAACGCCTTCCACAGGTGTTCAGCGCGGCGGGCGCGCTCTTGGGTGGTGAGGATGCCTTCCGGATCTGCCTGGCGCTCAAACTTGTCGAGCATGGCGCGGCGGGCCGGGGCGGTGCGGGCGCTGCGGTCGATGGTGCGCGCCCATGACTCGTGCGCAGCCACCTGCCGCCTTGAGTCGGGTTGTCGTGTCGGTCACGTCTCCAGATTCGCACAAGGCTCCGGCGATTCCGGCAGGAAAGAATATGTGATCTTCACCATATTGACTTGCCCTACTGCAGATATAAGGAGTATAAGTCTGCCGTAGCTCCAGGTCAGAGGTCGCCCAGTCCCAACGTGCGCGATTCGGCGGCGGCACGTTCGGCGGCGCTGGCCGTGGTGTACCGATCCAACATCTCGCGACTGGACCACCCGGCGACGGCCATCAATCCCTGTTCGCTTCCACCGGCCCGGAGCCACCGCGTCGCGGCCGTCGACCGCAGCAGGTGCAAGTGGAAGTTCTCGATACCGGCAACCTCGGCACGGCGTTTCAGGGCGACATTAAGCCCGTGATAACCGAAGCCCTGCCCTCCCCCGCCAACCCACAACGGACCCGCCTCCGCAAGACGATGAGTACGACGGGCACGGACATACCGGTCCATCACGGATGCCGTCTGCGGCCCGAAAGGAACGACCCGACCCTTGCCGCCCTTGCCGCGACTCACCACGGCAATGCCCTTGGGTAGGTCGATATCCGATAGGAGCATGGCGATAGCTTCACCGGCTCGCACCCCGGTCTCAGCCATAAACCGCACCGCTGCCTCATCGCGGCGGTCAATGAACGCGGTGCCCTTGCACGCGGCGATCAACGCCTTCAGTTCCCCATCGGACAGTGCGCGGGTCACCTTGGCGTCGAGCTTGGGCGGGGCCATGCCATAGAGCGGGTTGCTCGGCAACTCCCCCTCATCGGCCAGCCATTGGCCGTATCGGCGTAGCGCCGCGTACCGGGTGCGAGCCGTGGCCGGTTCGGCGCCACCGTCGAGCAGGGCCACCAGGAACGTTTGCACCGTCGCCTTGTCGAGCGTCGGCGGGGTGTCAGTGTCGTTGCACCACTTGAGGAATGCCGCTACGCCACGGGTGTAGCTGCCTAGGGTGTTCTCCGACTTGCGTTCGGCACGTAGATGCAGCTGCCAGGACGGCAGCAGGTCAGCCAGCAAAGACGACGCCATGCAGTTATTTTGACACAGAACCTTGTGCCCGCGTGTTATCTTTGAGCCAGCCGATAAAACTGCTGGTCAATCAGGAATTCTGGGAGAGTAGTCGTTCAACGTACTTCGCGATGATGTCTACCTCCAGATTCACCGTGGTGCCGACCTCTGCCCGGCCGACGGTGGTGAGTTCCCGGGTGGTGGGGATCAGCGACACCTCGAACCAGTCCGCACCTACGGCCGAGACCGTCAGCGAGACCCCGTCGACGGTGATAGAGCCCTTTTCCACGACGTATCTGGACTGCGCGGCCGGCAGCCCGATCCGCACCACCTCCCAGTGTTCGTGCGGAGTGCGCGACGTCACAGTCCCAGTCCCGTCGACGTGCCCCTGCACGATGTGCCCGCCGAGCCGGCTGTTGACCGCGGCGGCCCGTTCCAGGTTGACCGGGCTACCCACGCCGACGTTGCCCAGGCTGGACCGGTCGAGGGTCTCGCCCATCACATCCGCGGTGAACGCACCGTTGGGCAGCACCTCGACCACGGTCAGACACACGCCGTTCACCGCGATCGAGTCGCCGTGGCCGGCATCGGCCGTGACCAGCGGGCCCCGGATGGTGAACCTGGCCGCATCGGCCAGGTCGGTTTTGTCGACCAGGACACCCAATTCTTCGACGATTCCGGTGAACACCCGACCAGAGTATTCGGTCGGGGCAGGCAGGCGGTCACCGCGAGCCTCTACGATGCAGTCATGCAGACGCGCCCACGCTTCGCAGTCCAGTCCTTGCTTGCAGTCCTATTCGCCACCGTCGCGCTTGTCGCGGGCTGCTCATCGTCCTCCGAGAAGTCCGACGCCCCACTGCCCGACGGCGCCACCCTGCTCACGGAGGCCGCGGCCACGACCAAGAGCCAGCAGAGTGTGCACCTGCTGCTGACCGTGCAGGGCACGCTCGAGGGGCTGCCGATCGAGAAGCTCGACGGTGACCTGACCAACGCCCCCGCGGTCGCCGCCGAGGGCACCGCCGACCTCATCGCGTTCGGCCAGAAGATCGCCGACGCGAAGTTCGTTGTCGCCGATGGCAATCTGTATGCCGCGCTCACGCCTGGCGATCCGCTGTCCAACTACGGGCCTGCCGCCAACATCTACGACATCTCGGCCATCCTGAACCCCGAGACCGGCCTGGCCAACATCCTGGCCAACTTCAGCGACGGCAAGGCCGACGGCCGTGAGGAGATCAACGGCAAAGAGGCGGTCCGGGTGACCGGCAATGTCAGCGCCGACGCCGTCAACAAGATCGCCCCGCAGCTCAAGGCCAGCGGTCCGGTCCCGGGCACCGCGTGGATCACCGAGGACGGCGACCACTCGCTGCTGCAGGCCAGGATCGAGCCCACACCGGGTAACAGCGTCACCATGACGCTCACCGACTGGGGTAAGCAGGTCTCCGTCACCAAGCCCGCACCCTGATGGCAGCCGGTCAGGCGGTGGCATCCCGCGCAAACCGCACGGTCGCGATCAGCGCGGGCAGCCTTGCGGTGCTGCTCGGCGCCCTCGACACCTATGTCGTGATCACGATCATCGTCGACATCATGAAAGACGTCGGCATCGCGATCAACCAGATTCAGCAGGTCACGCCCATCATCACCGGCTATCTGCTGGGCTACATCGCGGCGATGCCGCTGCTGGGACGCGCGTCGGACCGGTTCGGCCGCAAGATGCTGATCCAGGTGGGTCTGGCCGGGTTTGCGATCGGCTCGGTCGTCACCGCCCTGTCCACCGACCTGGTGCCGCTGGTCATCGGCCGGTTCATCCAGGGATCGGCCAGTGGCGCCCTGCTGCCCGTGACATTGGCACTGGCCGCCGATCTGTGGTCGGCCCGCAACCGGGCCGGGGTTCTCGGCGGGGTGGGTGCCGCCCAGGAGCTTGGCGCGGTGCTCGGCCCGATGTACGGCATCGCGCTGGTCTGGCTGTTCAACCACTGGCAGGCGATCTTCTGGGTCAACGTGCCGCTGGCCCTCATCGCCATGGTGATGATCCACTTCAGCCTGCCGCCGAGGGACAGTGACCAGCCGCCCGAGAAGGTCGACGTCGTCGGCGGCGTGCTGCTGGCGATCGCGCTGGGCCTCACCGTCGTCGGCCTGTACAACCCGGAACCCGACGGCAAACAGGTGCTGCCGTCCTGGGGTCTGCCGGTGCTGATCGGCGCTCTCGTGGCGGCCGTGGCCTTCTTCGTCTGGGAGAAGGTCGCCAAGACCCGGCTGATCGACCCCGCCGGTGTGCACTTCCGGCCGTTCCTGGCGGCCCTGGCGACCTCACTGTGTGCCGGCGCGGCGTTGATGGTGACCTTGGTCAATGTCGAGCTGTTCGGGCAGGGCGTGCTCGGCCAGGACCAGAACCACTCGGCGTTCCTGCTGCTGCGCTTCCTGATCGCGCTGCCGATCGGTGCGCTGCTCGGCGGATGGCTGGCCACCAGGCTCGGTGACCGGCTCGTAGTGTTCGTCGGTTTGATCATCGCGGCGGGCGGTTTCGTGCTCGTCTCGCATTGGTCGGTCAACGTGCTGGCCGACCGTCACGACCTGGGCCTGTTCACGCTGCCCGTGCTCGACACCGACCTGGCGATCGTGGGGCTGGGCCTGGGCCTGGTGATCGGACCGCTGACCTCGGCGACGCTGCGCGCGGTGCCCGCCGCCGAACACGGCATCGCCTCGGCCGCGGTGGTGGTGTCCCGCATGATCGGCATGCTGATCGGCATCGCGGCGCTGGGCGCCTGGGGCTTCTACCGGTTCAATCAGCACCTGGCGACGCTGGCCGCCGCCGACAGCGCGGGCCCCATGTCACTGGCCGAGCGGCTGACCAAGCAGGCGGTCCGGTATCGCGAGGCCTACGTGATGATGTACGGCGACATCTTCCTCAGCGCCGCCATCGTCTGCGTCATCGGGGCCGTGCTGGGCCTGCTGATCAGCGGGCGCCACGAGCATGCCGACGAGGTTCCGTCGTCCCCCGACGGTGACGACGCGTCGACCGAGTTGATCGACGCCGCGACGCAGCGCATCGCCGTGGATCGCGGCGACCAGACGGTGCGGCTGCCGCAGCAGCCGCCGCCGGGGCGTCACCGCTCGGAGTAAATCCCGGTCAAAGGGGATCTCAGCAGCGCTCCACCCCGCGGCGCAGCCGGACCGGTTCCCGGCTCGCCCGGGGCGGACGGCTGGGCAATACGACCCGCAGTGGGGCACATACCAGGAACTTCACCGTTCGCGGTGCCACCGGTGAACGACTGAGCCAATCCTGCAAGACAGTCACGATCATTTCCTTTGCTCGTGCGCACAGGTACCAGGCGCGCGGCTGATCGGCGCAATAGCCGGCTGGGTCTTCAGTGACTCCGCTTTCTGGTACCAGAGTACCGGGACGCGGGGACACATGACCGAGCCCGCGGTCGTGACGGTGACCTCAACCCGACCGTCGCGATTCGCTCCTTTCGCCGCACTTCCGCACACCCTCCTCCATCTGTGATCACCCCCACAACGATCCGCCCAGGGCTGTTGACATCACACGCCGCACGGAAGCGTGTGTCAGCACTGCAAGTTCGAATGCAATCAGATATCGAATGGGGAGCTGCGGTGCCGTCGTTGCCGCTTGTCTCATTTCTAACGATTCGAGGTCGATCAGTTCCTGTCTCGAATCTCGGGCCGAAGTTTGGTGTCGCCGGAAGATGTCGATGCTTGTGTGCCTGGAAGCCTGGCGGGCCCTCGGCGTTGACCAAGCGTGCTGGCGATCGTCAAGAGGACCGTCAGTGCGGTGCCGTAGAGGATGGCCACCGACGGGGCAGCGACGTGTTGGATGGTGCTGGTGAACGCCGCGCTGCTCGAGTAGCCGCCTGCCCCCGCGGCGTACATCATCGAATAGGCCGCCGCGTGGGCGTCGGACGGAATTGCTTGGCGTAGAAGCATCATGCGCGCGACGTAGACACCGGCTGCTAGGAGTCCAGCCAGCACCAGTGTTCCCGCAATCAGGATGACGCTTGTGGTCAGCGCGACCATGCCTATGCAGCCGGCCACGGCAATCTGCCACCAGAAAGTCTGTGCCACCAACGAGCCCGGCCACCGCACACGCAGGCCATACACGGTGGCCCCCACAGCGGAGGCGATGGAGAAGCCGGCTAGCAAGGGGCCCGTCCATTGGACGTCGATCTCGCGCTGTTCGAGCAGCGCGGGCAGGACGAGTTCGGCTACGGCCAGGAGAGCGTTGGCCGCAGCGCTTGTGAGATAGACCGGCCATGCGCGAGCCAGCACTCGCAGCCGTTGCGGCGCGACCGTGCTCTTGGCTGGTGCTGATGGTGGCCCTTGTGGAATCGAGAACACTCCGACCGCCGCGCAGGCCATCGCAGCGGCGGCAACCATCAACGGAGCGGGCGCGGCAACCCGGAAAGTGAGCACGGCGGTTAGCGCCGGGGCGACCGCCCACACCACGTAGGTCAGCACCGACTCGACGCTGAGGGCTTTGACCACGAGATCCTCGGGCAGCTGGGCGACCAACAGTGCGCGCAACCCGCCGGGTGCTGCGCTCGGCGCGGCACCTGCCATCGCGGCCAGCGCCGCCAGTATCCAGGGGTGCGCGTGATGCAGCAGACCGAGACTCATGAACGCGACGGCACCACCGGCCAGCCCGCCGACTAGTTGACCGCGGGCACCCGCGGCCGAGAGACGGGGCCCAATCAGAAACCCAGCGCCCAGCACTTCGCCGACCACGTATCCGGCGGCCAGCGCGCCGCCGAGCGCGTAACCTGCGGGCCGCTCCCGGACGAAGAAAACCAACGCCAACGGAGCCATCGCCACTGGCAGCTTGGAACTGACCGACACCGCTGCCCAACAGAAGACCGCGCGAGTGGCAAGGTTTCGATAGCTGATGCCGACCAGTCTTACAACTTCATCGCCCGACGACCAGTGGCGTCAGCAGTGCTGTCTGTCTCATATGTAGAGTGGGGTTCCCCTGAAAAAGTGGACACGGTTAGCTTGATTGCTGGTTGATCCGTGCGGTGATCTCGAAGTCGATGGGTGAGATCATTCCCAGTGAACTGTGCCGCCTGTCATGGTTGTAGTAGCGAAGGTAATTGTCAAGTCCCGCAGTGAGATTCGCATACGTGGTGAAGGCGTGCCGCTTGTAGTACTCGTGTTTGACCGTCGACCACAGAGATTCGGATCCGGCGTTATCCCAGCATATGCCGGTGGCCCCCATAGAGCGGCGTAGGTCGTGATCGGAGCAGGCTTTGGCCAGATCGTGACTGGTGTACTGGCTGCCCCTGTCGCTATGCAAAATGGTGCCGGCCACCGATCCGCCGCGGGTGAACACCGCAGCGTCCACGGCCTCCTCGACCAGCTCGGTGCGCATATGATCGGCCACCGACCAGCCCAGCACCCGCCGTGAGTGCTCATCACGAATCGCACACAGGTAGGCATCCCCTTCTCCGCAGGTCAAGTACGTGATATCGGAGGTCCACACCGCATCGAGACGACCTTGGTCGAAGACACGGCCCACCCGGTCGGGCGGAAACGACGCCGCCGGGTCGACCACGGTGGTCTTGACCTTGAAAGTCCGCGGGCTGATGCCCTCGATGCCCATCTCGGCCATGATCGCCGCCACGGTGTTGACCGACACCGAGACCCCAGCAGCATGCAAGTCCGCGGTGACGCGCGGTGAGCCGTAGGTACGGTGCGATTGCTGCCAATGGGCCAAGATCTTGACCTCCAGGTCCCGGCGCCACTGCTGGCGCGGCGTGAGTTCGGTGCGTCGCTGTCGCACCGCCCACGCGTAATAGCCAGATCGCGAAACCCCAAGAAGGTCAGCCAGTGTGGCGATGTCGTGGTTGGCGCACTCCGCGGCGATGAGCTCGAACCGACTCACCGATGTTGCTGTGCCGCAAAGTACGCCGATACTTTTTTCAAGAAGGCGATATCTCGGTCCCTCTCGGCCAGCTCAGCGCGTAACCGCACCAACTCGGCGCGTTCACGGCCGGTCAGATCGCCCTCCGGGGGCCCATGGCGGGCGTCGCTGGCCGCCCCGTCGCGGAACCGTTCCTGACGCACCCACCTGCCCAGCAGACTCTCGTGCAGATTGAGCTCCCGAGCCACCTCCGACACCGGCCGGCCCCCATCAATCACCCGACGAGCAGCCTCCACCTTGAACTCAGGTGTGAACGACCGACGCGTCCGCGACATGTCGACATCCTTCCAGCAGGACACCGTCCCGCTATCTCAGGTGTCCACTGAAACTGGGGAACCTCCGAGACTTTGGACCGCTGGCTTCTTGTCTCGCGAGGGCGAGTGCGCACACGGGCCCCCTCCCTGATCGGCGAGCGCCAGCACAACACCACCGCAACCTGGAGACCGCACCCGAGTCCAGGAACGCAGTCAGGGCCGACGTTCGTCGATGATGACGGCGGGAATCCGAACGGTAACCGGTTGGCCAACGTTGTCCACGATGAACAGAGCGAAAGAGCCTGGCGGCGGCAGGTAGCGATCGCGATCGGCGCGCCTCTGATGTGCCGGCTCGCTTCGGATTCACCCGCGGACCACAACCCGGGCGGCCAGGTGCACCGATGCAGATGGAGGGAAGAAACTGTTGATACAGCGCGACTTTCGCATGATCGAGGCAAACGGAATCACGCTGCGGGTGGTGGTCGAGGGGCAAGGTCCACTGCTTATCCTGCTGCACGGCTTTCCCCAATGCTGGTACCTCTGGCGTCACCAGATCGGCGACTTGGTCGCCGCCGGCTACCAGGTCGCCGTTCCGGATCAACGCGGATTCGGCGGAAGCGACAAACCAGACGATATAGACGCCTACAAGGCTAGTGAGCTCATTGCCGACGTGCTCGGAATCGCCGATGCCCTGGGCCGGGAAACTTTTACGCTGGTGACCCACGACTTTGGCGCGGTCCTGGGCTGGGACATTGCGCGGTTGCACCCTGAACGCGTGTCCGCGATATTCGCGCTGAGCGTGCCACCAGCCCACACCAGCATGGAATCAGTTCAGCGACTGCTGGACGGCGGCTACTTCCTACACTTCCTCTACTTCCAGCAGCCTGGCGTGGCCGAGGCGGAACTCGATGCCGACGTGAGCAGGTCACTGCGGATGCTGCATTACGCGATGTCGGGTGACGCACCCAAGGGATCGTTCCTGCGCCACAGAACAACTGGCTCTGGAATCCTCAGCGGACTGATCGACCCAGAGCCCCTGCCGGGTTGGCTCAGCAAAGGTGACCTAGAGGTGTACCTCGATGCCTACCGCGACGGCTTCCGTGGGCCTCTCAGCTGGTATCGCGGCTACTACCGTGACGAAGTCATCGCCGGTATCGGACAGGTCGAGATCACCATGCCATGCCATCTCATGGTCGGCTCCCGCGACGCTTCCCGCGTCCTACAGGCCGACGGGTTCGCGAACGTCCAACAGAACCTCACCGATCTTCGGGGTGACGTCCGGCTTGACGGCGCCGGACACTGGCTCCAGTTGGAACGCACCACGGAAGTCAATTCCGCGCTGATGGCATTTCTGCGTGGGCTATCCGACTAGTTGCCGCGTTTCTAAACAATTGAGATACCGCAATGGGCGTTGCCCCCTACAGGAACTCGTATCGCAGGTCCCGCCTACGGTCGTGGCCCAAATGCTCGGCTACAGCGACCAAGTCACCTAAAGACAATCCGCCGAAGCCGGCAATACCTGGATGCAGTACGCATCCGCCCCTGACCGAAACAACGCCCCTACCACACCTTCTGGACGCACCATGGCGACCGAGCAACAGCACTCAACGAAGCACGGCAGCCGAAGACCAGCTCGCCCAGGTCATGCTAGAACGACGACTCGCGGGCCTGTCGTGGACCAAAGGTGCTGAAAACACTACGCATCTCGCGAAAAGTCGGCTACCAGCCCTGGTCGACACGCCTGCGCGAAATCGATGATTCTGCAGTACCATCGCCAAGGCCAACGACTAGAGCGTGTCTGCTTAATATGAGCGGTGTTGTGCCTGATGCTGTTTAGGTGCTACGGACAGATGTGATTTCTGACGATTTATGGTCGGTGATCGAACCGGTGCTGCCATCGGGACGGCGACGGGGACGTCCATGGAACGACCATCGCCTGACGATGGAAGGCATTATCTGGCGCTTCCGCACCGGATCTCCGTGGCGTGACCTGCCCGAGCAGTTCGGCGCCTGGCAGTCAGTGGCCGAACGACATCTGCGCTGGTCTACCGATGGCACCTACGCGCGGATCTTCGCCGCAATTGCCCACGATATCGACGAGCACGACGCTGATCTGGCTGAGCTGCTGCTGGCCGTGGACTCGACCAGCGTGCGTGTCCATCAGCACGCTGCCGGTGCCCGCCCGGGGCAGCACACAGGGGGATCTGTCGAACTACAAGAAATACCCCGACGAGCCCGATGACCACGCCATTGGGCGCTCCCGAGGTGGGTTGACCACAAAGATCCATGCACTGGCCGACCAACTCTGCAGCCCGGTCGTGATGGCATTGTCGGCCGGCCAGGCCGGCGACAACCCCATGCTGTGGCCGCTGCTGGAGCTGCTCGGTGACACCGGCATCGACACGTTTCGGCTGCTCGGCGACAAGGCCTACTCCCACGACTCGACCCGGGCACGGCTCCGCCAGAAGAAGATCGCCCACACCATCCCCGAGCGCAGTGATCAGATCGAACGCCGTAAGGCCAAAGGCCGCAAAGGTGGACGACCACCGGGATTCTCCGGACGAATCTACAAGCACCGCAACACCATCGAACGATGCTTCAACAGGCTCAAACACTGGCGAGCCATCGCCACCCGCTACGACAAATACGCCCTGAGCTACCTCGGCGGAGTCACCCTGGCCGCCATCATCACCTTCTACCGCGTCCGCAATTAACAGACGCGACCTAGTCGGAAGTATCTTTTGATCAGTAGAATTCGCCATCGGTTATCTGTAACGAGCTGAGGTCCAAATGAGCAGGATCTATCACTACTCGGTGTCGCGGCTGGTCGCTGCTGCGCCGGCGAGGATGTGGGGCGTCGTTTCCGACCACGCCGGCATGCCGCGATGGACACCGCGAAGAAATCCTTGAATTCGAGCCGCCGCACCGACTTCGCTACCAGCTGCTGCCCGGACTGCGTTTCCGTGACTACATCGGCGAGATCACGATCGAACCTGAAGGAACCGGTAGTCGGCTTTCAACGAGCATACGGTTGCGGACGCGGATACCCGGAACACAGTTCTTCGGCCCAATCGCGATCGGCATCGCCACACGTGCGGCAGCACGCGTGGCCGAAAGCGTGTCGAGTCCAGGTGACCACTCTGGATAGAGGACACGAGACACCACACAGAACTTGCATCCACAAGTCAAGATCAGAAGCCTTGTCGCGAAGGCGTTGGCCCCTTCCTGCGTTCGCGAGTCCGTCCCTAGCTGTGAATCAACCGCTGCTCGCGAGCAACAATCAGCGCCCGTAGATGCGGTCGAAACCGCCGAATCTGACCGGTCTCATCGAGCTCAACACCATCGCATCCGTAAACCGAATGCCGGCGATCTTCCCCTCACTCACCGCGACCCGCATCTCGCCATCGCCCAAGTACCTCGGTCCACCTCAACGCATGCAGGCTTCCATAGGTCGCAGCCCACAAGACCCGGAGATCGTCGTACCCTCGGAATCGCGCCGGGGCCGTCCGTGTTGACCGGCTTGTGGAGCCCCTCCGGAAACCGCGATCTGAGCCTGCAACGCCGCCCAGTACGGCGTGTTCGCCAAACTCCCTTAGCCGGGCTCAGCTGATTCCGACTCCGCGGGCACCAGGCTGAGCAGCACGTCGGGCCCGATCGGCACCACGCCGTCGAATTGCCAGCGTTGCGCGTGGGCGATGCTCAACACGCCGACGTCGTCGACCGCGGTGATCGGCCCGCCCAACAGGATCGGGGCCACGTAGGCCAGGATGCGGTCCACCACCCCGGCCCGCAGGAATGCGCCCGCCAGCGTCGGCCCGCCCTCCAACAGCACATCGGTGCGGTCGGCGAGCGACCGGAGCACCTCGTGCGGATCGTGCGTGCGGATCACCATGGTCCGCGAATCGTCGTTGAGCACCTTGGCGTCCAACGACACCTCGCGCTCCCCCACCACGACGCGCAACGGCTGCCGGTCGGCCAGGCTGCCGTCGGCCAGCCGCGCGGTGAGCGCGGGATCGTCGACGAAGACCGTCCCGGTCCCCACCACGATGGCGTCCGCCGCGGCGCGCCTGCGGTGCACATCGGTGCGGGCCGCCGGGCTGGTGATCCATTGGCTGGAACCGTCGGCGGCGGCGCTACGCCCGTCCACACTGGTGGCGAACTTCCAGGTGACATGCGGTGCCCCGGTGCGCAGTTTGTGCAGCCATTCCCGCAGCGGGCCCGCGGCGACCGCATCGGCCGCCACTCCGGCCGTCACCGCGACGCCCGCGTCGGCCAGCCGCGTCGATCCCCCCGCGGCGACCGGATTCGGATCGGCGACGGCGTACACCACGTGCGAAACCTCGGCCGCCACAAGCGCATCCACGCACGGTGGGGTCCGGCCGTGATGGTTGCACGGTTCCAGCGTGACCACGGCGGTCCCACCGGCCGCCCGGTGCCCGGCCTGCCCCAGGGCCATCACCTCGGCGTGCGCGCCACCCGGCGGCTGGGTGCCGCCGGCCCCGGCGACCTGCCCGTCGCGATCCAGGATCACCGCGCCCACCGGCGGATTGGGGTAGGTGCTGCCCTTGACCCGGTCGGCCTGCTCGATCGCCAGCCGCATGACGGCCTCGAGGTCGATGGTCACAGCGCCAGATGCGGGGATGCGCCCGCGGCCTGCCGGCGCAGCGACGTCACCGCGGCGGCCGGGTCATCGGCGCTGTAGACGGCCGACCCGGCCACGAAACAGTCCACCCCGGCCTCGGCGGCCTGCTCGATCGTGTCGACGTTCACCCCGCCGTCGATCTCGACCACCACGGTGAGCTCACCGGAATCCACCAGCCGGCGTGCGGTCCGCACCTTGGCGAGCACCTCGGGAATGAATTTCTGGCCACCGAAACCCGGCTCCACCGACATCACCAGCAGGGTGTCGAATTCCCGCAGAATCTCCAGGTAGGGCTCCAGCGGGGTGCCCGGCTTGACCGACAGTCCGGCCTTGGCCCCGGCCGCCCGGATATCGCGGGCCACCGCGACCGGATCGTCGGTGGCCTCGGCGTGGAAGGTGACGTTGTAGGCGCCGGCCTCGGCGTACGGCGGGGCCCACCGGGCCGGATCCTCGATCATCAGGTGGCAGTCCATCGGGATATCGGTCACCTTGAGCAGCGAATCGACCACCGGCAGGCCCAGCGTCAGATTGGGCACGAAATGGTTGTCCATCACGTCGACGTGCAGCCAGTCGGCGCCGTCCACCGCCGCGATCTCGTCGGCGAGCCGCGCGAAGTCCGCGGCCAGGATGGACGGTGCGATGAGCGGTTCTGCCATGGCGGTCAGCCTATCTTGGCGCTCTTGGCGCGAGCGCTCACCGGACTTTCAGGGCGGCCGCGAACATCGCATCGGTCCCATGCCGGTGCGGCCACAGCTGGACGTAGGGCCCGTCGCCGAGCCCGTCGACGGGCTCGAACAACGGCCGGGCGTCCAGCGCCGTGACCGGATGGCGCCGCAACGCGTCCGCCACCACGCCGACGGTTTCAGCCAGGTGCGGCGAGCAGGTGGCGTACAGCACCACCCCGCCCGGACGGGTCAGCCCGATCGCCGCGGCCAGCAACTCACGCTGCAGTTTCGCCAACGCCGGTACATCGCCGGGCTGCCGCCGCCAGCGGGCCTCCGGGCGTCGGCGCAGTGCCCCGAGGCCGGTGCACGGCGCGTCGACCAGTACCCGGTCGAAGCCCGGCGCGAGGCCGGATTCCCGGCCGTCGACGGGATGCACGTCCACCTCGAGTCCGCGGGTGTTCTCCTCGACCAGCTCGGCCCGGCGCTCCCCCGGCTCCACCGCGCTGACCCGCGCCCCCGCCGCCGCGCCGATCGCGGCCAGCAGCGCGGTCTTGCCGCCGGGCCCGGCGCACAGGTCGAGCCAACGGCCGGTGTCGGGTCCGTCGAGTTCGGCCGCCGTCAGCGCCCGCGCCACCAATTGACTGCCCTCGTCCTGGACCTGGGCGGCTCCGTCGCGGACGGCGGCCAGCTGACCAGGGTCCCCGCCGGGCAGGTACACCGCGTACGGCGAGTACCGGCCGACGGTGCCTCCGGTCTGCGCGGCGAGTTCGTCGGCGGTCAGCGCGGTCGGCCGGGCGGCCAGGTGCACGGCGGGCCGGCTGTCGTCGCTGGCCAGCAGGTCGTCGAGCTCCCCGGCCCGCCCGCCGAGGGCGTCGGTGAACGCCTGGGCGATCCACCGGGGGTGGGCGTGGATGAACGCGGCATGCCCGACGGGATCGGTGGCGATCGCCGGCGCCAGTTCGTCGGTCCAGGACCGTTCGTCGCGAGAGGCAATCTTGCGCAGCACACCGTTGACGAAACCCGCCCGGGCCGTGTCGAACTCGATACCGGCCTGCTCAACGGTGGTGGACACGGCGGCGTGCGGTTCGACCCGGGTGCGCAGCAGTTGATAGGTGCCGAGCCGCAGCAGGTCGAGCAGGACCGGGTCGATCCGCTCGGGCGGCCGCCCGGCGGCCGCGCTGATCACCGCGTCGAGCAGGCCCCGGGTACGGCACGCCCCATAGGTCAGCTCGGTGGCGAAGGCCGCGTCGCGTCCCTCGATCCCGCGCTCGCGCAGCAGGGCGGGCAGCGCCAGGTTCGCGTACGAGTCCCGCTCGGACACCGCCCGCAGCACATCGAAGGCCGCCCCGCGGGCCGAATCGAGCGGTTTGCGGCGCGGTGCGCGTTTGCGCTGGGCCGGGTTGGGCGGCCGGGTCATGAGGCCCGCACCTGATCGTCGAGGCGGGCGCCACGGGCCCAGTCGGCGGCGGTCATCGGCTTCTTGCCCGGCGCCTGGACCTGGCCGAGCCGGACCGGAAACGACCCGGTCCCGACATGAATGTTCTTGCGGCCCAGTCGAATCGCCCCCGGTGCCAACGAGTCGGCGGATTCGTCGGGGATAACCGGCCCGACCTTGACCCGGAGATCACCGATCATGGTCCATGCGCCCGGGTTCGGGGTGACGGCCCGGATGTGGCGGTCGACGGCATGGGCGGGCAGGTCCCAACGCACCCGGGCCGCATCGACGGTGATCTTGGGTGCGACGGTGATGCCGTCGGCGGGCTGCGGCACCGCGGTCAGCGAGCCGTCGGCGACACCGTCCAGGGTGGTCTCCAACAACGCCGCCCCCGACACCGCGAGCCGCTCGAGCAGGGTGCCCGCGGTGTCGATGTCCCGGACCGTCTCCGTGACCACGCCGTACACCGGCCCGGAATCCAGCGCCGGTTCGATCAGGAACGTCGTCGCGCCGGTCACCTCGTCGCCCGCCGCGATCGCCGCCTGCACCGGGGCCGCACCCCGCCAGGCCGGCAGCAGCGAGAAGTGCAGGTTGATCCAGCCGCGGGTGGGGACCGCCAGCAGGCGTCCGCCGAGCAGCGCGCCATACGCCACCACCGCACAGCAGTCCGGCGCCAATTCGGTCAGCTCCGCGACGAATTCGTCACCGTTGGGCCGGCTCGGGCGCAGTACCGGGATGTCATGGTCGAGCGCCAGCCGGGCCACCGGCGACGGTGCGGGTTTACCCCGCCGTCCGGCGGCGGCATCGGGCCGGGTCAGCACCGCGATCACGTCGTGGCGGGGGGATTCGATCAGCCGGCGCAGCGACGCGACCGCAGGGTCCGGGGTACCGGCAAAGACGACACGCACCGCGTCAGTCTAGGGACGCCGGTGCGGGGTGGCCTACCCGATGTGCAGCGGGTCGATCTGCACCCGGGACGGTTCCTGATCGTGGCGCGCGCTGAGCACCGCGGTGGCCCGTCGCAGCGCGGCCGCGAGCGCGAGGCCGCCGTCGCGGGGCACCCGCACCAGCATCCGGCCCACCTCGGCGCCGGCGTCGATCCCCGGGGGCCGCCTGGCCCCGGCAGGCAGGTCGACCGGTCCGAGCTGTTCGGCGACGTCGGGCAGCTGCGCCGCTTCCAGCAGCGCGGCCACCGCCCCGGTGGCACCGTCGACGGCGGCCATGTGAACGGCGGGCGGCAGGCCCACCTCGCCGCGGGCGTCGAGTTCGGCGTCGGCGTGACCGACCGGATCCCAGCGGATCAGCGCCTGCACGGTGGGGATGGCGGACTCCGCGACCACCACGACCACACCGCCGTCCCGCCGGGGCCGGACCAGGGCCGCGGCGGCCATCCACCGGCGCAGCGTGTCCTCGGCGGCCCGCAGGTCCTGACGGCCGAGCAGGGCCCAGCCGTCGAGCAGCAGCGCCGCGCCGTAGCCCCCCTCGGCGACCGGTTCGGCGCCGGGGGTGCACACCACCAGCGCGGGGGCATCGGGCACCGAGGACACCATGGCGTCCCCGCCCGAGGTGACGACCGTGGTTCCGGGGAAGGCCCGGCCGAGTTCCTCCGCGGTGCGCCGGGCGCCGACCACCACCGCCCGCACCGCATCCGAACCGCAACGCACACATCGCAGTGCGGGCTCCGCCCGTCCGCACCAACGACATTCGGCCGCGGCGCTGGCGCGCTCCGGCAGTGCCAGCGGCCCGGTGCAGTGCCGGCACCGGGTGATGGTGCGGCACCGGGCGCAGGCCAGCGCGGGCACGTAGCCGCGCCGCGGCACCTGGATCAGCACCGCCCGCTCGGCCTGCAGCGCCGAGCGGGCCGCCTGAAGGGCCATCGACGGCAGCCGCGCGGTGTGGGCCGCCGGGTCGCGCTCCTGGGCGTACCCGCTGTCCTCCAGTGCGACGACCCGCGGCGACGCGGCCCGCACCACCGGACGCGTCGCGACCAGATCGTGCGCCCACCGGGTCCGCACCAGCGCCTGCCCTTCCGCGGTGCGGGAGTAGCCGCCGATCATCGCCGCACACCGCAGTTGGTGCGCACGCAGCATCGCCACCTCACGCGCGTGCGGGTACGGCGCCCGCGGCTCGGCGAGATTGTCGTCGCCGTCGTCCCACACCAGGATCAGCCCCAGATCGGCGACGGGAGCGAAAACCGCACTGCGGGTTCCGATCACCACCCGCGCCTGCCCGCGCAGCACCGCCAGCCAGCGCCGGTAGCGTTGGGCCGGGCCGAGGCCCGCCGAAAGGGCCACCACCCGCGACTCGGGAACCTGCTCGAGGGCCGCGGCGGTCATCGCGTCCACATCGCGTTGGTCGGGCATGATCGCCAGAACCCCGTGCCCGGCGGCGACCGTCACCGCGACGGCCTCGGCCAATCGTTGCGGCCAGCGTTCACCGGGCAGAGCCTGCCACACGGCGCGGGCGGCGCGACCCTCGCCGAGCGCGGTCAGGAACTGTTCACCGCGCCCGTACCGGGCCCAGCCGTCGGGGTCGACGGCCGACGGCACGATCGGCTCCGGCTCGGGAGGGGTCTGCTTCTCGACCCTGGCGTGGCGCGGCGGGACCGCCAGGCGCAGCACATCCGGCCGGGTGCCGGCGTAGCGGGCCGCGACGGCGTCGACCAGGCGCCGCACCTCCGCGGTGAGGACCGGCTCGGCCGAGACCACCTTGTCCAGCCAGCCCAACTTGCCGTCATGGTCGGTGTCGGAGCGCCGTTCCAGGATGAACGCGTCGACCAGGCGGCCGTGAAACCGCACCTTGGCCCGCACGCCGGGCTGGGCGTCGTCGGACTGCTCGGCCGACACCAGATAGTCGAACTCGCGGTCCAGATGCGGCACCGACAGCATCGGCAGCACCCGCGCGATCGGTTCGTGCTCGGCCGCCTGCCGGGTGATGGTCATTCGCCAGGTTTAGCAGAGCCGCCCGACGGCGACCCGTCGCAGGTCTACAACGAGAAGTGCTCCTTGTAAATCTGGCCGTGGACGCCGACCGTCTTGTCGACCACCTGCGAGATGCTGAAGTCGGAGGCCGCCGACAGATAGGCATAGGCGGCAGCGCGATCCATCCCGCGGTCGCGCTCCAGGTAATCCAGTGCATTGACGACCGCCCGCCGCATCGCGACGTCGAGATTGCTGCCCTGACCGCCGACCGCACCGTCCGGGTCGGAAAGCCCGATCGGGATCCATGACGTCGGCGTTTCGGCGAATGGGTAGCGGTACGCCACACTCGGCGCGTCGCCGGATCCCCTCTTGCACACGGTGAGCCGGAACGTACCGCGCAACGACCCCTCCATCGCCGTCAGCGCCACCTCCCCGTCCCCCATGGCCATGTGCGGGTCCCCGACATAGAACAGCGCACCCGGGGCGAACACCGGCAGATAGAACGTCGAGCCGACCCCGAGGAGCTTGATGTCGATATTGCCGCCGCCGATCGTCGGCGGCACCGAATTCGCGTTCGGTGACGTCAGACCAGAGTCCTGCGCATAGGCGACGCCCATCATGCCCATGAACGGATTCAGCGGAAACCGCGCAGCGGCGTCGGCGCCGACCGGCAGCACGCCCCGGCCCTCCTCCACCGGCGTGAACACCGACACGTTGCCCCACGCCGTGGGGTCGGGGCCGGAACGTCCGTCGGTGGTTGCCGCGGGCATCACTTCGACCAGATCGATGCCCACCGGGGCGGCCCGGTCAGCGGTGAGCGCCAGGGCCCCCTTCCCATGACGACTCGACACCACGCCATAGGGGACGCGCGGAACTGTCGCGAGGGTTTCGATCTTCAGGACGTCGCCGGGCTCGGCACCTTCGACGAAAATCGGCCCCGTCACCACGTGCGGCCCGTCCTTGACGAAATCCCTTGTCGTCCGATTGTACTCGGCAGCAATAGTTTTCACGTCTTCGAGGACATCGGCAGGCTGGACCCCCTCGGCACCGAAGTACTCCACCGGATCGCGACCCTGATCCTCAAGGATGCCTTCATGGGAGACGGTGTCGATCGTGACGGTCTGCCCCGACCGCATGCGCAGGACCGGCGCGGCGTGCACGGTCGGAACGTAGCCCCACAGCACCTGATCCGGCAGCGATGACAGGTAGTGGTCACCACCACGGTCCCCTTGTCCGGGCTGCAGCACCGTAATCGTCGAGTACGGCACCTCGGCGGCGGCGACCGGGGGCGACGGTGACTCTCCCGAACACCCCGCCGCGACGGCGGTGACTCCGAAGCCCAAGGCCGCCGTCTGTAGAAATCCCCTGCGCCCCATACCGGACAGTTCGATCACGTGCACTCCCGTCGCTGACAGATGTTCTGCGCGGGAAGTTAGCGCCGGGACGTTTCTGTCCTGTTAGCCCGGGTTTTTCGGCACATTACGGCGCATATCGCCTGCCGAAGAACAGGCCCGCGGTGATCAACAGCAGCGAGGCCGCGTAGGCCCACCAGATCGGCACCGCCAGCAGCTGATCGCCGCGAATGAACTCGCTGATCCCGATCATCGCGTCCGACACCGCGAAGCAGACCGCGCCCAGCGCCGTCCACGGTGTCGACAGGCGCGCGAGCAGCGCGGTACACACCATCGCCCCCAGCACCGCGATATAGGCCGTCACCGGCACCGTCATCCCCGCCTCGGCCAGCCGGGGCCAGAACCACCCCAACAGCGCCAGGCACGCCACGATCACCAGCGCCGCGGCAGCCAGCCGCGCCGGGGTTCGGCGCACCAACGGCAGCAACGCGGCCAGAAAGCACACGTGGGCCACCAGGAACGCCGCCAACCCCAGCACGAACGACGGCTGCCACCACGGTATCGCCAGCAGGAAGTCCCCCGCCGCCGAGCACACCAACGCCCCGACGAGCCAGCGGCGCTCCCGCCGGACCGGATGCCCGAGTGCCGCGACCGCCAACAGCACCGCGGCCGAGGCCTTGACGACGGGCTGGCCGCCGAACTGACCGGTGAGGTCGGCGCCGGCGGGCAATCGCAGGGCCGCCACGATCAGGA